>JAFSBP010000138.1 GCA_017437205.1 Lachnospiraceae bacterium | reverse complement strand
CTGGGGTGTAAGTTGTTTGACCGAACCTCAAACCGGATTACACTGAACGAAAACGGAAAAAGAGTGATGAACTCTTTGCAGGTTATTTTTTCGGAAATAGATCAAATGCGAGGGAATATGGTAGATTCCGGGGTAGACGAAAGAGAAATCCGCATCTTAGTTAGAGCACTGAGAAATCTGGTGACCGATTTGGTAATCCGGTACAAGGGAGAACATTTGAATACCAAATTCAGGCTGATTTCAGAATTTAATGAGACGAATAAAGAGAACTATGACATTATCATTGATACGCAATCGGATCTCTACGCAGGCTATGAGAGTTTTGAATTGTATCGGCAGCGGATATGGATTTATGCGGCGGAGGACAGTCCGCTGTGTGGAAGAAAACTAACCTTGAAACAGTTGGCAGATCAGCCGTTTGTCGCGATGAGCCAGTATGGAAATCAGTATAAGATAATGATGAACGCATGTCAGCGGGAAGGGTTTAAGCCGAATATAGTGGCACAGATTAATGACACCGCGTGTTTCTTGAAGATAATAGAGTCCGGAGTGGCGATCGGTGCCGGCGGTGAGAAGTCGATTCAGATAAAGAATAATCTCAGGATGGAACCACTCAATGTGACGGACTTCAAGGAATACCAGACGGTATGCGTGTACTATAAAAAGGAAGCTGCGTATGGAAATGTAAAGAGATTTATTGATTTTCTGAGTATGAAGGGAGGAGAAAACCGGATATGATTATTCGGTTACTCCTGCCTGAATACACGCCGATATTCGCTGGGAGTGACACCGCAGTGCTTCTTGAAAAAGCGCGCAAAATATGCGGAATCGGGAATCCCCACCAGACCGGCGATTTCTTCAACCGAATGGTTGGTCAGATTCAGTAATTCCATCGCTTTGTGCAGACGCAGCTTGCCTAAATACGCCATAGGCGGGATTCCGTACGTGTCCTTGAAGCGGTGGGTAAAATAGGTGGGCTGCATGTGAACCAGCTCAGCCAATGTCGCTACGTTTACAGGAGATGACAAGTGTTCAGACATATAATTCAGAACCGGCGCGAACCGTTTTGCGGCCGGTTCGTTTTGTTTCTGGTGTGCCTCGGCATACAGGCGGATAATATTGATGAGATTAGCGCACCACCCCAGATCATACACGGGATCCTTATGCATTTCCACGCGGCTGGAATGCTCAAAAAGGACAGTGACTTCCTCGCGGGGCAGGATATCCACCACGAAATCGGAGTCGGTGAGATTTAAGGCTTCCATCAGGTTTTCGCCGTCTACCGTCGCGGAAAAAGCCATCTCGTACATGGAGATGGTTTCAGAAGCGTGGGAATATGAGCGCATTTTTCCTTGGGGAAGGTAAACCATCTGGCCTGGGCGGGCAACGTAATACTGTGAGTCGATATTTACATAGCATTCACCCTCCAGAATCCAGAAAAAAGTGTCGTATTCTCCGATGTGGCCTACCCGGTCGCCCTTCCAGTTAACAGGAGGGACGTGCATGGCGATGCGAAGCGGGGTAACGGAAACAGTTTTATTTGTAAAAATTAAATGTTTCATACGCGGTGTCCTATTCAATCAAAATTATCCAATAGAGTGCAGAAAAGTACTAATTCTAAGAAAAAACATTGATTTTAGCGGGTGAAAAGTAAATGGAAGAACGCAGAAAAGTCTTGAAAAACAAAAAAACATCCATTCACAAGCACATCATAACATAATATAATAGTCTTGTAAACAAAAACAATTTGATACTAAGTATCTGAAAGGACGTTAGAGGAAGCGAAAATGAGAACATATATGGACATTTCCTATGTGGAAAAAGCAACCCAAATGCAGTTGTTGGATATGTACCTTCCCGATGAGGATGGTTTTGAAACAGTGATATGGTTTCACGGCGG
>JAFSBP010000137.1 GCA_017437205.1 Lachnospiraceae bacterium | reverse complement strand
GTTTCTTTGACTTTGGCTATGTTCCGGAGATGGGCGGCAATTTTGTGGTTTACGAGGACCGTATCGCAGGCGGAGCAATCTATGCCTACAGCTGCAATATCCGCATGAGAAACTGTTCGATGACGGAAAATGCGGCTTCTTTCGGGGGCGCGCTTGCGCTGGAACTGTGTACGGCGGACTTTGAAGACTGCGTGATATCGGAAAACAAAGCCGTGTCAGTTCTGGAGGAAGAATACAAGAATAAAGAGTACGGAATCGGAAGCTGTAACGGAATCGGAGGCGCGATTTATATTGACGGAGCAAAGGGCATTGCAATCAGCAATACCGAAATCTCGGGGAATTATGCGGACAGCGCGCACGGAGGAATCTATACGACGTATGTGACGTATGATCCTGAATTTTATGAGCAGTTTTCACTGAAGCTGTTGTTTTGTACGATCCGGGATAATACCTGTGGGATGAAAATCGCGGAATATATCAATAATGATACCGGAGGCTGGCTGTATGATATCCATATGATTCCCTATGTGGAGACATATGGCTGTGTGGTGATCGATGAGATTTACAGGGATGGTATGCCGAGATATGAGGAGGCTACGGTCGGGAACGGCTATACATATTACGGATACTCCGCGCCCGAAACGTGGTATGAAGACGGACATTTGCTTCATGCACCTATCGTTCCTATTGAGTTTGTCCAGGAAAAGCTGGGGGACAGGAATTATTATGGTACATTTACGATCGGTGCGAACAATCATGATGTCACCTTCCGGTTCTTTTCGGATGGCGAATGTAGAGAAAGTGTCACGCTTCCCTCCGGTGTGCTGCCTGTGCTGCCGGATTTTGTGAAGGAAGGCTACACGCTGAGTTCCTGGAAGCTGGCGGAGGAGATCGATTACCGCGAGGGCGAGCCCTTCGTATTCGGAAATAAAACCGAGAGTGTGGATGTTCATGTGGTGTACACGCCGAATACCTACCGTATCACATTTGATTTTGGATATAATCAGAGCGAAACAGAGCTTATTTTCGGCACGGCGCTTACGCTGCCCGAGGTGATCGAGCGGTCCGGTTACCGCTTTATCGGCTGGTTTACCATGCCGGGCGGTGAGGGTGAGCTACTGGTGGACGGAGCGAATTTCCTTACCGGCAGGGACATGACTTATTACGCATATTACCAAAAGAAAGCCCCGGTTTTGGGGATCGCGGTGGCCATGGTCATTGTGCTGATCGCCGCAGGCAGTGTGACAGCATGGTATATTTACAGACGCAGGGAAATAAAGGCGGAGGTAGCGACCGCAGAGAGGAAACTTCGGGAAGAGGCGAAAACGGCGGAGAACACTCCGGTCATTATCAAGACGCGGTATACGGATGAGGAGATTGAGCGGATTCTTCGGGAGGTTGATGAGGTGCAGCTGCTCACTGAGCGGGAGCGCGATGTATTTTGTGAACTGCTCAAAGGCAGAAAGCAGAGCGAGATCGGGTACTATCTGGGCATCAGTGTCCCCTATGTGAAGGACAATGCCGGAAGAATCTACGGCAAGTTTGGTGTGGCCAACAAAAATGAGCTGTTTGAAAAAATTGCATCGAAAATGCAGAAGTCATAATTAAGAATGGGTGAGAAGCAGTCGGGAAACCGGCTGCTTTTCGTTATTTTTGGCTATACCTACCACTTTACCTACCGCCGGTAGGTATTCAGGAGGGCGGATAGTATGCATAATGTAGATATAAGCCAACACAAAAGAACCGAGGAAGGGGGAAAGGGGATGTTGGATCCGGTAACGAAAAAATTTGAAGATGGCTCAACGCTGGAAGAATTTAAGTTTACATTTTTTTGCGACAGCTGTCAGAAAGAAGTCAGTGAGATCACATATCCTTACACGCCACCTTTTCGACCAAAGTTCTTTCAATCGAAATCCGAACGGAAGGCGAGGGAACTGATCTGGCAGAGCGATCACGCTAGTGCGTATGATCGGGCGAACAGGGAAGTATTGCTTTCCTTCAATCGCTGTCCCGTGTGCGGCAAACGGGTATGCGACGAGTGCTTTCGTGAGGAGGAGGGAATCTGTCGTGAATGCGCGGAAAAGAAGAACGAGGAAGGCGGATAGGGAGGAGGAAGCAGGTGAGAACGGATAAAACAGAAGCGCTAAGTTTTTTTCAGTACATGGCAGTTGCCAGACAGAAGATGCGGGAACTGGTGAGCCGGTATCCGGAATTTGAACAATTGTCAACCAGAGAGTTGGAGGTGTTTGCACAGCTGCTGACCGATAAGACACAGGAGCAGATTGCCGATGAATTATTTATATCTGGTTCGTCGGTTCATTTCCACTGTAAAAACATTTATAAAAAGCTGGGAGTTTCCGGAAGGAGACAGATATTAATTAAGTATAAGGATTTGTAAAACGAGCAGTACGCCGGAAAGTCCGGATTAAAATAATGATGAAGAAAAGGAGAAGAGTATGGGGATTTTAAAAAATGCGCTTAAGAACGGAATCAGTAAGGGAGTGAGCAGTGCGCTCAACAGTGTAATTCAGAAAACTATCGAGCCGAAGGCTACCGAGTTGGTAAACAAGGCGGCTGACAAGATTGAGGATGCATTTATCGGAAGTGAGCAGCAGAATAATCAGGCGGCGCAGACCACCGCCACAGAACAGACGACACAGACAGCTTCGCGCTTCGGAGGGCTGGCCAGTGCGTTTGCGGGCTTTGAGCAGATGGCAAAGAGCTATGCCACTGAAATGACAAAAAATCTGAAGGTTTGTCCGAACTGCGGGCAACCTGCGGACGCTGACACTAAATTCTGCCAGTCCTGTGGAACAAAGCTCCCCGAGCAGACTGTCGCACAGGGTGCAGTCTGCACGAACTGCGGTAAGCAAAATGATGTGGGAACTAAGTTCTGTGCGGCCTGCGGAACGAAGCTTCCCGCGGCGGTAGCGGAGGAGCAGGCGGCCGCTGCGAAGGATGCGGCGGTGATGGCAGAGTGGGATGAGAAATTGTCCCAGTACCCCAAGTGGAATTGCGGCGGCAAGGAGTTCGGAATCGAGAGTTATAATCCCGGCCAGTATATCTTCTCCGCAAGCTTTGACGGCGGAAATCAGGCGGCGAGAGCGGCGGTGGAGCAGTACCGCAGTATCGTGCTGCAGAGCGGATTCCGTCAGGCAGGCCAATACCCCAGCAATGACCACCTCTATCAGATGGTTGGCGGCGCATGCTTCCATGTGGATTTTGAACACTGCTTTGAGGGGGATGCGGATCGCGCCGACATCGGATTTTTGGTGGGCGAGCCGGTGGGAGGCTTTAACTATGTGAAGCCTGAGCCGAAGAAGAGCAGCTGGAAGGATCTGTTCGGGCTTTGATCAGGGCACGGCAGAAAAAATACATAGCGTGATCATTTGGGAAAGAGAGGGGAGTCATGAAAAGAAAAAAACTGTGCTGTATGGTAATGACAGTCTTTTTGCTGGCGGGACTCATCATTCCGGCGACGGTATATTCCCAGTCTTCGGGCAGTGTGATCTATGCCGGAAAGTCTGATCTGCCGTCGGCACCGGCGGTGAAGCTGTTGGTAAGCGGAAATTTTTTCATGGAACTGAAGCTGACACAGACGGTAACGGAGGAGGGCGCAAGCTATCAGGTGACCGGAAGTATGGTGCTGGCAGGAAAGGACGGAAAGCTGTTTACCAACAATTCCATGAAGGCGATGGGGATGGAGATGCAGATGACTCAGGTATATGACGGAACCGACACCTGGGAGGTGGATCTGGCAGCGAAGACCTATGCGAAGGCAAAGACAGCGTCGGACGCAGAACTGTTTTCCACTCTGGACTTTGTCCGTCAGGGAAAGGCGACCGTCAACGGGGAGGAGATGCTTTACGACCGGTATGAAGCGGCTTCGGGAGAGGCAATCACCTTCTTCATCCGGAAAGGAAAGATTGCCGTCCTCGGCATGGAGGCCGAGGGCGAGGCGAGCTATTTCAGCGTTATGGAACTTCGGGCAGAGGCGCCGGAGGGACTATTGTTTGAAATCCCGGCGGATTACACCAAGACAGACAGCCCGGATCAGTCCGGTATCGGTGATATCCCGGACAACTATATCGGAGATATGGATGATTATCTGTCGGAGGATGAGATAAAGGACCTGGAGGATCTGTTTGGTGAGGATTTCGATATCAATGATCTGATTGGCGGAGATGTTGATCTAGATGACCTGCTGGGTGATTTGATCGGAGGTGGACAGTGATGCGTAAGTTCAGAAAAGTAATTGTGGCTGCATTGATTCTGTCCATGCTTGGATCCTGTTTGGTCGGATGCAGTTTGGGAAGCGGAAGCAACGAGACGGAAAACTCCGGAAGCGAAAGCACTTCCGGGCAGACAAACGGGAAAGAAACTTCCGCAGGTGAAGATGTGACCGAAGGAAGTACCGAAAATTCCGGCTCGGTTCTGCCGGTGGGAGCGGATTATATTCTCGGAAGCAATCTGGCTGCCGGCGTTGATTTCGGTGAGATCACGGTGGTGTACGGAGGCGAACATCAGACGGTACTTCATTTTGAGGATATTGAGTCGGAGCTGCCCCGGGAGTTTTTCGTGGTGGAAGGCAGCGGCGGCAATGGAGACGGTGATCAGTCCGGAACCGGAGAAAATGGTAACGGCGGCAGCGGTCAGACCGGAGAAGACGAGGAAGTGGACTATCT
>JAFSBP010000136.1 GCA_017437205.1 Lachnospiraceae bacterium | reverse complement strand
GGCCTGTGAGCGGATGAGCGCGGAGCAACTCGGGGAGCTGAAGCGGGTGAATCGTCAGTTTATGCAGGTGATCGGCAGCGATGACATCACCGCGATTGCCGATGCGGATGAAAAATTCCATCTGGTGATCTACAATGCGACCGGAAATGAGCGTCTCAGCCAGATGGTGAATGCGCTTCGCGAGCAGATGTACCGCTATCGCCTGGAGCATATTAAGGACAGAAGTAAGCGTGAAGAATTGGTAAAAGAGCACGAGATGATCATCTGTGCACTGGAGGAGCGCAATCCGGTTCATGCGAGAGACGCGATCCGCAGTCATATTCAAGAGCAGGTTGATGCTGTTCTGGAACTGTTAAAGAGAGGGTAAGCCATGAAGTTTAAGGAGCGTTATCTTAAGGGAGAAATCGCCTTCGAGGAGATTGACGATTATATTATCCGTTGGAATGAAAGTGACGAGCTTTGCACGCTCAGAGAGTACCTCGGACTGAACGAAGAGGAGGAGGACGTTTGGATCGACGTCAGCGACGAGGCACTCAAGGAGCTTTTGGACCGGCAGAAGTTTAGCTGAACAACCCGAAAAACCATTCCACGATTCGAAACCTTACCACGGGTTTGGAGTTTGTATCAAACAGACTGTTATAATCGTCCTCATCCAGCACGGTCTCCAGTTTTTCTTTCGATTCGTCGGGGACAACACCATGGGTGAGATCGATGAAGCACAGCGGTGGGTAGAGGACGCACCACCAGTTTTGACCCTCGGCCTCGCCGATGCACACCCGAAGGGCATCATAATATCCGTGGGGGAAGGTCATATCGCCGTAGAGTTTGTCGGGGAACCAGACGGTCTCACAGGCCACGGTCACGGGGTAAGCGTACCCTTCTGCAGCGATGACAGATGCGGCTACGGTCTGCAGCTCTGCCATGTGCGCAGAAATCCATTCCTGGGCTTCCGGTTTTCCGGCAGTCTCTGACATGATCGGGGAGAGGCTGTCCACAATGGCGGATTTCACTTTCAGTTTCAATGCCTGATCTTCATCAGAGTCGCTGTTGGCCAGTACGTGGAGGCGGAAGACCTCTTTTGCCAGTGGCATGGACACTTCTTTGACGGTCAGGTGGGCGGTGAGCGGGCACAGCATGAGTGCCGCGCATAAAATAAGTAAGGCAATTCGATTTAAGTTCATAAAGGCTACTCCTTTAAAAAGTCGTTCCATGGACATTTGGAGTATAGCCCTCAATAGTAACAGTTATTCGGCAAAAAAATAATTTTATACTCCGGGGAAG
Organism: Lachnospiraceae bacterium; assembly: GCA_017437205.1. Lineage (GTDB taxonomy): Bacteria > Bacillota > Clostridia > Lachnospirales > Lachnospiraceae > RGIG423. The sequence continues at coordinate 1,462 of JAFSBP010000136.1, read as the reverse complement.
GATATTCTCCCCGGGGTGATGATATGAAGGGAGACGGACATGAGAAAAAAAGCAATCGCAGTATTATTCGGGGGACAGTCCTCCGAGCACGAGGTTTCCTGTATTTCCGCGGCAACGGTTATCAGGAATATTAATCCGGACAATTATGAGATCCATCTGGTGGGCATTACCGAGGATGGAAAGTGGGTTCTGGCCAAAGATTTGGAGGATCTGACCAGTGGAAATTGGAAAAACAGTCAGGTGAGCGCGGTAATATCTCCTGATGCAACGCATCACGGACTGCTGGTGACCGATGGGGACGGCACCAGAGTGATTTATCTGGATGTGGTATTTCCGGTGCTTCACGGACTTTACGGGGAGGACGGAACCGTTCAGGGTATTCTGGAACTGGCGCGGATTCCCTATGTGGGTTGCGGCGTGCTGGCTTCGGCAGTATCCATGGACAAATATTATACGAAGATGATCGTGGAGCGTCTGGGCATTCGTCAGGCGGACTACGTGGCGGTGAGAAGCAGCGAGCTTTCTGAGATGGATGCGGTGGTGAGCCGCATTGAGAGCAAGTTTTCTTATCCGGTATACATCAAACCCTGCAATGCAGGCTCCTCAAAGGGCGTGAGCCGTGCCGCGGACAGAGCTTCACTGGTGGAAGGTCTTTTGGAGGCGGCAAAACACGACCGCAAGATGCTGGTGGAGGAGACCATCATCGGCAGAGAGGTGGAGTGTGCGGTACTTGGCGGCCGCGAGGTTAGAGCCTCCGGTGTCGGCGAGGTATTGGCAGCTTCCGACGTGGCATTCTACGATTTTGAGGCAAAATATTACAATCCGGAGTCAAAGACCGTGCTTGATCCCGATCTGCCCGGCGATGCGACGGAGCGGATCAGAAAGAATGCAGTGGAGATCTTCAAGGCGGTGGACGGCTACGGTCTGTCCCGCGTGGATTTCTTCGTGACAAAGGACGCCGGTGAGGTGGTATTCAATGAGATCAACACCCTTCCCGGATTCACCGCTATCAGCATGTACCCCAGCCTGTGGGAGAATCGCGGCATCGGCAAACAGCAGTTGGTGGAGAAATTGATCCAGAGCGCACTGGTAAGATGGGAAGATTAAGATGGACAGAGAGAATAATGTGCTGATCACCATGATCAGCAGGATCTCCGACGGGTCGCACCATGACACCTCGGAGACCGTGTATCCCGGAAAGGCGTTTGAGAAGGACGGGTGCTGTTACGTGTTCTACGACGAGCACGACGAGGACACCGGCGAGGTGACAAAGGCATCGCTTAGGCTCCGCCCCCGCCATATCGAGATTCGAAAGAAGGGAAATATCACCGCACAGATGACGTTTGTGCCGGGACAGCAGAGCGAGACCGAGTACAAAACACCCTACGGTTCCATGTTCATGACCATCGACACCAAGCGGGCCGATGTGCAGTTCGGGCTGTCTGAGGTGCGGGCAGAACTG
>JAFSBP010000135.1 GCA_017437205.1 Lachnospiraceae bacterium | reverse complement strand
CCCGTGTCTTCCTAAAAGACCCTGCGATCCTGATACTCGACGAGGCGACCAGTGCTCTGGACAATACGACGGAGGTGCTTATCCAGCAGGCGCTCGATGAACTGTGTAAAGGCCGTACCACCCTGGTGGTTGCACACCGTCTTTCCACGATCCGCAATGCGGACGAGATCGCGGTGGTGATGGATGGGCGGATCACAGAGTGGGGAACTCATGAAGAATTGATGGCGGCAGACGGAACGTATAAGAATTTATACTCGCTGCAATTCCGCGAGAATGATTTTGTGGAATGATTTGTGCGGATTGATGGATGACATATGATTGAAAAGGCCGACAGGATGCCCTGCCGGTTTTTTCGTAACGCTTTCTTCCTCTGCGACATATATTGTTTTTAAAGGATAATTTGATAAATGAGGATAGATGATGCAGGGAAGAGACGAATATGAGGCAGATTATTACGGAGGAGCACCGGTATGGCCCGGGAATGAGTGCGTGATGACGCCCCAAAGAGGCTGCTGTCAGGGCAGAATCAACGAACTTTTGGAGGAGATGGAGCGTGCCCTTAGCATGCAGAGCGAGAATGTCCGAATGATTGTGACGGAGATCAGAAAAATATGTGGGTCAATTGATGGGCGCGGATGTATGGCAATCGAGGGTGAACCGGACCGGAAGATGATCGACATGCTTTTTCGCAGGGTGATGGAGCGGCTGGAACGCCTTACGGGGAATTATATGGATGAGATGAGTGATATGAATGATTACGGGGAAGCGGTGGAGGCTGCCGCATGGAGGGATGAACCTCATATGTGGTATCGCGATTTGGTAGAGACGCTCATCTGGCAGGAACTCATGCGCAGAAAAATGCGGCGTAGAATGAATGGGCGAAAAAGTGCAAAAATAAGAAAAATTTAAGTTGAGCTTTGGTAAAGAAACCTTTACAATGGAGATATTAAAGAAAAACCGTCGCTTAACAAGGAAATAGATAGAAGATGAAAAAAGGAATCAAAAAACTGATTATACTTGCACTGATTTTTATCGCAGTGATCGGTGCGTTTATTTGGATGAACAGAGGGGAAAAAGAAAATACACAGTATACGGTGATGGCCGAAGCATCACTTCCGGTGGTCAGGCTTCGCTATGGGGAATATTTGATCAATGAACTTCGCGGCTACCGCGTGAGGATGGACGGAAAAACTGTCCGTGAAGGAACTTATCCCTTGGGTGGGGAGCTCATAATCCCGGTGCAGGTGAGCTCGCCGGGGGAAGCGGTCACAGCTATCGGTTATGAGGTGCGCAGTCTTGATGAGACCCGTTTGATTGAGTCAAAAAAGAATGAGAATTTGGTAAAAGAGTCCGATGGCGTCTATTCCGCCGAAATCAGATTGATGGATCTTTTGGAACGGGACGAGGAGTATCAGGTGATGTTCACGGTATTTCTTGCGGATGGGACGGAGAGCTATCACTATGTCAGAGTGAGTTTTGAAGGGAAAGATACCGTGGCCGGCGCGGTAGAGTTTGCCCTTGAGTTTTCTGAAAAAACGTTTTTGGATGAGCCGGATGCGATGCTGATTGCCCAGTTGGAGAGTAATGCATCGGCAGATAATTCCAGTTTCAGCTACACCGATATTTACTCCAGCTATAGTCATGTGCTTTGGGAGGGGCTCAGACCGGAAAAAACGGGGGAGATGCAGATTACTATCCATGATGTTGATCGTCTGATTACCTCGCTGGTGCTCAGTTATGACATGACCGCGGTGGATGAGAACGGAGGAAACGAGCGTTACCGGGTACGGGAATTTTACTGCATTCGCTATGTGAATGAAAAGTATTATCTGATGACCTACGAGCGGCTGGCGGAAGAATTGTTTGCCGATGGAGAGGAAGAGATCAGAGAGGACGGAAGCCTCGAACTTGGAGTGATCGGAAGGGAAGATCTGTCCATGTCGATCATCAGACAGGGAGCTTATACGGTGTTTGTGAAAAACGGTGTTCTTTGGTGCTACGACGCAAAGAAGGATGTCCTGGGCACTCTGTTTGCATTTGATGCTGCAGATGGGAAGAGTGACGCGGGGGATGCTGCCGGGATTAAGGTGGTCCGTGTCGGAGAGCAGGGGAATGTGGACTTTATCGTTTATGGATATATGGAAAGCGGTTCTCATGAAGGTCAGAGCGGTATTGCATATTATCAGTATCAGGCGAAGGAAGATGCCCTCAGAGAGGTGTTTTTTGCCCGCTCGGACCGCTCAGGGGAGCAGCTTAAGGAGGATGTCGGACGGCTCTGTTATTTGAGCGAAAACGGTCTGTTTTATCTGTTTTACAAGGATACAGTCTATGCCATTGATCTGGAGGGCGGAGAGTATGCACAGTTGATCTCCGGACTTTCAAAAGATCAGATTGCGGTGGATGAAAAAGCGGGAATAATGGCGTGGCAGGAGGGAGAAGATAAGGGAGGAGACCGGATCGTACTCTACTCGCTGAATACCGGGGAAAGTCGTGTGCTTGAGGCGCCTAAAGAGGAACGGTGTCGGCTGATCGGCTTTATCGGTGATGATCTGCTCTATGGGCTTCTGCGCGAAACTGATATGGAGAAGCATGGGGTTTATTCTGCAATGCCACCTTTTTATGCGTTGGAGATTGTCAGTATGACGGGTGAATCGGTGAGCCGATACGAAAAGCAGGGAATGTATTTGACGGATGTGGAAATACTAACGGACAGAGTGAAGTTCAGCCGTAAGGGATTCAATAACGGTGCATGGGAAGATATGGGGGAGGATATTCTTTTCTCCAGAACTGCACAGGAAAAGGAAAAAGAGAGTATATTAAAATCCTCTGTTTCCGAGAGAAAGAAGCGGATTTATCGCCTGGATCTTGAACTGACAGAGAAAACTATCGTTCGTTACCATTGTCCAAAGCTCATTGTGCAAGAAAGTCATGAGCTGGCACTGGGGACGAGAGAAGAAAATCCTGTGCCTCGCTACTATGCATACAGCTACGGCAAACTGCAGGGGATATATACTTCTCTGGCAGAGGCAATTGTTTCCGTGAATGATGCGCTGGGAGTTGTGTTAAATGATGAGCAACAGGTAGTATGGAACCGCGGAAACCGTGGAAGCTCGGTGAGTATTTCCATGCCGGTACATGAACCTGTGGCATCCCCCGGGCTTGAGGAAGTCTTGGAGTTGTATCTGCAAAAGCTGGGTACGGGAGCAGATGTGGAAAAAGAGATTGCCGAAGGGATGAACATTTGTGAATTGCTCCGGACACACACCGAAAAGCAAGTGCTGGATCTGGAGGGCTGTACTTTGGAGCAAATGCTATTCTATCTTGATGCCAGACAGCCGGTGCTGGGATTTGCCGAAGATGACCGTGCAGTTCTTTTGATTGGATATAAGGAATTGTACGGAGATAAGTCGCTCCTCATTTATTCGCCGGAGACGGCACAGGCGGTTGAATATGCATTTGAGGAAGTGGAGACGTGGTTTGATACGTCCGGAAACCGATTTATCAGCGTGCTGCCGTAAAAATCCGATATTTCTTGAAATTTCCGGGAGAAAGGGATTTACAAATCTGCTTGGTGTGGTATAATACCATTGTGTTATATCGTACTTTTGGCGAATTAATGGTGCTTTTTAGATAGATAATAGATTTTATTATGTATATGGCTGAGGTGGAATATGCAGTATGTAATGAAAGGCGGAATCCCCCTGACCGGTGAAGTGGTGGTCGGCGGTGCAAAAAATGCAGCGCTGGGCCTTCTTTGTGCGGCTATTATGACGGATGAGAATGTGATTATTGATAATTTGCCTGATGTCCGTGATATCAATAGATTACTTGATGCGTTGGTTGAGATTGGTGCCCGTGTAGAGCGGGTTAATCGTCATTGTGTAAAAATTTGCGGAAAGACTATCCGTACCGTGCGTGCAGATAGTGAAAATGTGAAAAGATTTCGTGCATCCTACTATTTGTTGGGAGCGCTTCTTGGAAAATATGGTAAGGCCGAAGTGGCTCTTCCCGGTGGATGTGATATCGGAAGCAGACCGATCGATCAGCATCTGAAGGGCTTTCGTGCCCTTGGAGCATCCACTGACATCGAATACGGTGTGGTTACGGTGGCAAGCGATAGTTTGACAGGCGGTCATGTCTATCTTGATGTGGTGAGTGTCGGGGCTACGATTAATATTATGCTGGCGGCGGT
>JAFSBP010000134.1 GCA_017437205.1 Lachnospiraceae bacterium | reverse complement strand
TATTTAAGTGCGCCCAAAATCTGACGATTTATGCCAACCCAGAATGTTTTTCTGGGGATTGACCGTTTTTCTCTCCTTTTTTTGCGGACAGTTATCCACAAAAAGGGCGGAAAGTATTTAACAATTACCTATGCAATATATAATGGCCGCCAACCTCTTTGCTGAAGCAGCTAACGAATCCAGTTCCGCATATTCATCTATGGAATGTGTGCCACTTCCTATTACTCCCAAAGAGTCTAGACACGGAATACCGTATGCAGTCACATCTGCCCCGTCAGACCCGCCACGAACGGTTCGGCCTTCCAATGTGGGCAGTCCGTTTTCAGCAAAAATGTAATTTACCCTCTCCAAGAGTTTTTTATTTTTCTCGGTGACCTCCATCGCTACGCGAAGACTAATCTGTTCCACCTTGCAAGTACATCCCGGTACATGGGTCTCCGCCGCAATCTCCTCCACATACTCTCTGATCCAACTCAACTGTTTTTGATCGGCAAAACGAAAGTTTACGGAAAAACTGCATTTGCCGGCGATGGTGTTTACTGCGGCTCCGCCCTGTATGATCCCACAGCTACAGGTGATCCCTGTATCATCCTTGAGCCTTTCCAATGCAATAATCTTATGAGCCGCCTCTGCAATGGCGTTAGCGCCTTCCGTAGCACACCTGGAAGCATGACTCTCTTTTCCGGTCACCTCAAAACGGTAACTGGCAATTCCTTTTCGCTTTAGCGTGGTTTTACCATGTGTATATCCTTCCAGATTTAAGAATGCAACCGCATGCTCTGCCTGTTTGCATATATACTGAATCGTGGCTTTGTTGCTGGTCATGCTGCTGTTTTCCTCGTCACTTTGCAAAAGCAGCTGCACCGGACGGGAGCGAAAACCACACTCCCATAAAGCATCCATTGCCAAAAACGCGGCGACGATTCCTCCCTTGCAATCTTTTACTCCCGGACCATAAATTCTTTTATCATCACGGCGTACCGCCGGAGTGCCGAATATTCCCACCGGATGTACCGTATCCATATGACCCGAAAGACTGACCGGACACGCATCTGTCTCCGGATTCATGGTGATACATACCACATCTCCGGATACCAGCTGACGGCAAATATCTATCTTCCAGCCTCGCTCTCCGGCTCTCCGAATAAAATATTTCCCCACCGCATCTACGCCTTCTTTGTCATAGGTAGGGCTCTCTATGTTACATACTTCCTCCCACACATCAAGATAGGCATCATTCATCTCATCGATTTTTTTAAACACATCGCTACATTTCATAACTTCCTGTCGCCCCTTCAACTTCTACGCAAACCGCAACTGATAATTCTCCACGTAAGCAAATGGACCTTCTTCCTTAAGCTCCGCCACCCCGGTTTTGGTGTACTGATATGTCGCCGGAGAAATGAACTTGTCGGTTCTTCCGATCATTCCGCAGCCATCTCTCAGTGGCACGATCGTGTACAGCCGGTATTCATCGCCGGTCTCAAGGGTTATCTCGAATCCTTCATCGGCGTTCAGTATCTTCAGTTCCTTTGTAAAGTGCTCATACACCGCAAACTCCTCACCTGAAAGCCCAATCACATCCTTGGGTGAGATCGTCCCCACAACCGCGTTTTCTTCCTTGTCCAGATTAAAGGCAGCAACCACACCGCATCCGTTACAGGTATTCCAGAGTTTAAACACCTTTCCCGAATCAACCGGGTTCTCGGTCAGACAATCTTTTGTCGGCATTGCCGGTCTGTCACAGCGAAGGATACGTCCATCTGCCAGTACCAGCGGCTTTAACACCTCCGCGCGGCTTCTGTCCAGGGTATCACTGAAGTAAATAGGACCGCCGCTGATCGCCCGGAGGATACTGTTTTTCTCCGCCTGCCCGTCATCTGTCCACCACATATCCCAGTCGCAGTAATAGAACTGTCCCTGAATCAGGCAATTATACGCACACTGCATGGCATGCTTCGTAAACCACGCCTTATTCTCCGGCAGAAAGTCATCACTGCAGCGGGAGATCGGGCTGACACTCCGATTCCACATATCCTCACTTGCCATACCCATGCAATTGATCATCTGATTGTCGAAGTGCTGGCCTACTGAGGCTTCCATCGCATCGTGGAACTGTCGCGCCGCCTCACCGACCGGTGCAAGCTTTTTATAATACCTGCGTGACATACTCTGATTGTCAATCTTGATAAACTCTGCTCCGCACTGTCTCAAATAGTCATGGAACGCGGCATAAAAGCGGTACGCCTTCTCTTTCTCCGGACTATGGATGTATCTTCCGTCCTCCGCCTGAATCAGACAATCCCTGTAATCCCGGAAAACTTCACCTTCCGGGTCGATCCCCATCCAGTACCCGGTGGTCGGATGCCACATACCCACTTTGAGACCGTACTCATTGATCTTTTCAATACAGTGCTTGAGTCCGTTGGGGAAACGGCGGGGATCTGCCTTAAACGAATACAGCTTGGAGGAATGCATCAGTCTGAACATTTCCGGTCTCTTCTTATATTCCACGTCATAGAAATCCCGGACCTCACCCCACATATCATCGATGATCGCCCATCTCACGGGAATTTCTTTTTTCTTAAACTCCTCGCACTTTGCCAGCAGTCCTGCCTCATCCACCCGGATCTCAAAAGCGTCCCAGCTGCACCAGCCCAGATACTCAAATATCTCCGGATATCTGCGCTCCTTGCGGGTGCGGTATCCGGTTCCTAATAACTCCAGTCCCACCTTACTGCAGGCTTCCAACATTGCGTAGGGGTCATCGCCCTCAGCCCACAGAAATGCCAGCGCCTTACAGGTGACCAGTCCCTCATACCAGCTAAACAGCTTCGCCTGAAGCTGGTTCTCCGTCCCGCCGGCCAGTACACATTTATACTTCTCGGACACAACCGGCAGGATGACGCCGTATTGTCCGTTCTCCTTCTCATAAATCAGGCCCTGTGTCTCGTCGGGAATCTCCGAAATCTCCGTGCCGAATTTGGGGCGGCACCAAAACTCACTGTGGCGATAGTCCGCCATCCAGCGCTTCACCTGATCGATCTCGATCTCTATCCCCGCGCCAAACTCCGCATCCAGCGCGCAGTTGGCAAATCCATCCAGATAGACTGCGTGAACATCCCCTTTCGTTTTTTCCGTCAATTTTACCTGGAACTCCTGTCTCTCACCGTTACTTAAGTTTAAGTACGCTCTCATTCCATTCATCGCTCAGCCCTCATCACACAAAAAATATTTTTCGATCACCGGGATCAGTCCGTCCGCTTCATTAGTACCGGTGATCACATCTGCCGCCTCTTTCACTTCCGGTTTCGCGTTTCCCATGGCCACGCCTACTCCCGCATACTTGATCATGGTAATATCATTGAAACTGTCACCGCAAGCCACGCAGTCTTCTCTGGTAAGCCCCACAAGGGGAAGCATGTGTGCAATGGACGTCGCCTTATCCACGCCGAGAGGCATGGCCTCCACATAATAGGGCTCCGAACGGTAGACGCTCACCCGGTCACCCATGCGGCTTTTCATCTTTTGCTCCAGCGCTTTTGCTCTGTCCGGTTCTATGCACCACATGCATTTCACTACATCATCCCGGAAATAACCGGGAAAATTTTCCACTTCTTTCACGGTCATGTCATTGATCCGCAGTTCTCTCTCAATGTACTCGCTCATGTAATGACCGGAAATAACCACGTTGCCCTCATAGGAGATGATTCCGCAGTCATTTTCCAGGGCACAATCATAAATCTCCTGCAGATACGCCCCGGGAACCTTTTTCTCATAGACGGTTTCCATGGTGTCAAACTTTACAATCAAGGCTCCGTTATAGGAGAGCAGATATCCGCCGTATTTCTCAAACTCCAGCTCCCTTGCCGCCCATTCCATTCCACATAATGGTCGCCCGGATGCCAGCATGCATAAGTGCCCGCGCTTCATCAGTTCGATCACCGCTGCTTTTGTGGCCGGACTAATCTCCTTCTCCGCCTTCGCGAGCGTCCCGTCTATATCCAGTATCAACATTCTTTTACAGGACACTTAAGTTCTCCCCTTTCAATCCAAGGAAACTGCCTTCCGCAAGGCCTCCCTCCGGATGTCCGATTACCCACTTATTCACCGCAGTCATCAATCGGTCTTCTCCCGCATTGCGGTCACGCTTCTGCGTAAACGGATAGTTTGTGCCTTTCGGCAACACGATCGCTACCTGATATCCCTTTCCGGCCACGCCGCAGGGCGCATAGTGCAGGGATGTGGCATAAACTTCAACCGCGGTTCCCGCCGGCACCAAAAAGGCTTTTACGTTTGCCGTATCATAAGTAAAATCCTTCTCCAGTTCACTGCGAAGTCCCAGGAGAAGAATCGCATCGGTGGCCATCACATTTACCTCAGAATCTTTGTGGTACTCCAGCGCATTCAGCATACTATTGTGACCATTACAGAAACCAATCTGAATCGGCATCTCGCCAAATGTGATCTGGGTAAGCTGTATAAATGTAGCCGTCTCCTCCAATGCCTTCACACTGGGCTCATACACCACATTCTCCGGTACCGGAGTCTTTTTCAGTTCTTCCAACAGAGGCGCAAAATCTACATTGTCCACAATTCTTCCGTAAGCCTTGAATTCGGGGCTCAATACCGATAAAATTTCCATAACCAGTTCCTCCTTACAATCATCGACAATCCGTCGGTCTCTATGTCCGCATCACTGCGTTTTTAAAATAGTCTGTAAAATTCTCTGCCCGATTTTTCTCCGCGCCCAGAGTGTACTCCATCCCAACCATGCTGTATTTTGCCCCGGCAAATTCGTTGTAGGGCAATAACTCCGTGCGGCATTCTCCTACAATTTCGGAGACCGCCCTCAGATTCTCTTCTGTGTCTGTGATTCCGGGAATCAACGGTACCCGGAAGACAAACTGCTTTTCGCTCTGCTTCAGCCACGCTGCGTTTTGCAGAATGAGTTCATTACTCACGCCGGTGTAACGGATATGCTCCTCCCGGTCCGCCAGTTTAATGTCCTGCATGACATAATCAAAATGACCGATCACCTTTCGGTAAACGTCAGGGGTTGCAAATCCGCTGGTCTGAATGGCTTTGTGAACACTTCCCAGTCTCTCAGCCAGTTCGCAGACAAACTCTGCCTGCAGCAAAGGCTCACCGCCCGAGACCGTGATACCGCCGCCCATCAGTTTCAGAAGATCGGCATGTTTTAGCAGCCGCTCTGCCAGCGCCTCCCCCGACACCTGCTCTCCCGACACCGTCAGGCAGCCATTGACGCAGGCATGGATACATCGGTCAAACGGTCTGCACTCCGGATGATCACAGGGAATGCGACACCTGCCACAGTGACTGCAGAAGGTACTTTTATACATCAGCTGGGGCGCTGTCTTCAGCCCCTCTGGATTGTGGCACCATCTGCATCTGAGGGGACACCCCTTCAAAAATACCGTAATTCGGGAACCGGGACCGTCATGAACCGTGAACTCCTTAATATCGAAGATAACTCCGTTCATCTTTCACCCTTATACCGTATATTGCTGTCTTCTCAGCACATGATCCTGATGCTCTTTATCCAGTTCCACAAAGTACGCACTCCAACCCCAGATGCGCACCACCAGCTGGCGATGATTCTCCGGGTGTGCCTGTGCGTCTTTCAATTTCTCCGTGTTTACCGCGTTCAGCTGCATCTGATGACCGCCCAGATCTATGTACGCCTTCACCAGCGCAGCCACCTTTTTCACGCTGTCCTCATCCTTAAACATGGAGGAGGCAAACTCCAATGTCAGCGGGCCGCCATTGATATTCTCGGTAAAATCGGGCTTGGTAAACGACTGAATCACCGACAACGGACCGTTGATCCGCGCAAACAGGCTGGCGGAGAAATTGGTGCCAAATGGCTCTCCCTTTCTTCTTCCGTCCGGCGACGCACCGATCTCATTGGCGTGCCACAGATAAAACATGGCGGAACCGGTTCCCGCGCGGAATACACCGCCCCGGCAGTTTTTCTTTCCCTTAAGACTGTCCGAGAATGATTTTAGCAGCGATACCAACATCTCATCGGGCAATTCCTCATTATTTCCCAGCTTCGGCGCCTCATAGCGAAGCACAGGGAGCATTTCTCCATGCTCCGCAAAATCAGAGTCCACCGCCTCGATCAATGCTTCCTTGGTATATTTCATTTCGTCATAGATATATTTTTTTATTACTGCGAGGGAATCCGCCGCCGTCGCCACACCGGTACCGTGGAGACCAAAATTATTGTACTTGCCTCCGTCGTAAATCCCGCCGTCCATCATCACATTCATCAAGGGTGAGGGCACGAACCACAGATCCTTGATCTCATCGCAGATGCGGTCACATTCCCTCTGAATCTCCTCTTTTACCTTCTCCATAAAGGCCTCAAAGATCTCACATCCGGTCAGATCCCGGTGCAAGCAGGTGTCGATCACCTTCGGGAAGGATAACGCTCCGATATTCGCCACATCGGCGCCCACCTTCGGTATGATAAACTCCCAGCAGGCCGCTACCACGTAATCTCTCGCATCCTCCGGCTCGTAGCCAAGCTTCTTCAGTCCCTCGATCACCACATCGTCGTTGGAATACTGGGGAAAGCCAAGTCCGGCCTTGGTCAGCTCGCTGCCCAGCTCATAGACTCTCAAAGGCGTATTTTTACTCACGCGCAGGTTGATTTTCGGGTCAATGAGAAGCAGGTTTCTGCTGGCCTCCAGACACAATTCGGAGAGCAGATTGAACACCTCTTTCCCATTCTCATCCACGCCGCCCAGCATCATACTCTGACCATTGTCGCCCTGCTGAACCCCCACATACAGATCACTATCTTTATTGAAGCTTAAGAAAAAGTCTTCCACCATTTCCAATGCGGTCTCCTTGGTATAGATGCCTTTCTCCACGTCCGCTTTCAGATAGGGATACATATATTTGTCAAAGCGCCCCACCGTATTGTGGTAATTCCCCTCCAACCACAGGCAGTAATGAATGATCCTGAAGCTCTGTAGCGCCTCGTAAAAGGAGGTCGCCCCGTAGCGAGGCACCCGCTCAAGCACTGACGCCAGTTCTGTCTTCCCTTTCGCCAGCGCCTGCTCCCTGTAGCGATCCGTGAGATCTAAAATCGCGTCGATCACACGCTGACCGTAAACGTCGGCCTTTTCTCTCTCCGCCAGCAGTCCAAACGCAATGACGCGCTCGTAATTCGGTGACAGATTGGACATATATCCCAGCTCGTGAATAAAGTGCTTCTCCTTAATCTCTGCCCACTCTTCTTCTGTGAAACAATCCGGGATCACCTTTACCGTCCGCATAAAACAAATCTTTTCCTCCGGCAAAAGCACCGATGTTTCCAGCTTTGAGAGCAGTTCAAAGCGTCTGGTCATTCTCTCCTTTGGACACAGCCCAAGGCCGCTGAACTCCTCTGCAAGGCCTGAAAGCTCTGGGTGATCCTTTCGGTATACGTGATGTTCCTTGTTAACAATATACTCCCGTAATGTTTTGCGCATATACAAACCTCCAAACCTTTTGTAAAAATCCGCTTAAACAGACTCAGCCC
>JAFSBP010000133.1 GCA_017437205.1 Lachnospiraceae bacterium | reverse complement strand
TTGTGCCTGTGCCAATTTGGCTTCCTCCTCAACCTGTATAATAAACGATCTTTTCAAATAACGGATAGTTCCCAAAGAAATCCGCTAGCGTAGAACGGTTTGCTCCGGGATCATTGATCACAAAATCAACCGGATGCATATCGATTCCGTCGCCGTTATAACCGACAACGACAACCCAATGTGTTCTGCCGTCAGAGGTATATCCGCTAACCAACACGGGCATTCCGGAATGCAAAAAGTTTAGTATCACTTGCAGATAATCCTTGCCTGCATAACGTGAATAGCGTCCAGGGAAGGTCAATAACCCGTCGTAAGTATACGGAAGCTGGTCTGCCATCATATTCGGAAAAATATCCTTCCCATGAACATAAGACTCCACCATAGAGATACAGGTTGTCGTACATCCTGCACTCGCCAGCGTCTCATACCCGCCAATCATCTTTGATCCCCAGCGTGGATCTCCCTGTTTATATAACGGAACATTCAAATAAACCTTTGCCGAGTCCGGCTCTTCCTTGGAGAGAAATGCAGAGTAGCAGAAGCCATACGCAGGCTCACCGGTTTGATGATCAGTATATTTAACTTTTGTAAAATCTCCCTCTGTGCCATAGGTAGAAAGCTGCTCGCCATAAACCACATATCCGATCACGCGGCTGTCTGTATTTGATTTCTCGCGGATATTGATCCTTCCAAACTCTTTTACCCAACAAAGAAGATCCGAGAGCATGGTATCGTAATCTGTGTGTGCCGAAACTTCTCCATAAACTTTACTGATCGCCGGAATATAATCAGAAGACACGGAAGAAAGAAGAATAACTCTTGGCTGCTCTTCTTCCTCTGGGGCATCGGTCATATCTTCCTCTGTCTGTTCAGGCTTCGGTACAGGACGAAAGGCTTCAATCATAAATGACGAACCGATAAGAAGCACAAGAACGCAAATCATCAGTGCAACCACATGACCGACAGATAACTTTTGGCCAAATGCCTGCATTTTCTTTTTTATCGTCTCTTTATCCTGAACAGCAGACTCCTCTGAGGTCTCAGTGTCTACCTCAGTGTTTTCCTGTATGTTTGCGTCTGCCTTTACTTCATCCGTCGCTTCCGCAGATGCTTCCGCAGAGTCTGCTGCTAAAGTAATTTCATCACTCTCCACAGGTTCAACACTTTCGACCGACATTGACTCTTCCTGCGCCTGCTCTGCCTGTACGTTTTCCTTTACTTCCGGTTCAGAATTCACGTTTATACCCTCGTTCCCATATAATAAAATCCTCTGGATTCATCCAGTCTGACCGTCTGTATCGTACCGATCATCGATGAATCTCCGGGAAAATGAACCATAATATTATTGCCAAGACGACCGGTTACCATAGACGGATCATGGTCATCCATGCCCTCTACCAAGGCTGTCATCACTTTACCTGTATCTTTACCGCAGACTTCCGTGGAAATCTGCTGAACTCGCTTAAGCAGGCGGTCAAAACGCTCATGAGTGACCGCTTCAGGAACCTGCTCCATTGCGGCAGCAGGGGTTCCGGTGCGTTTCGAATAGATAAAGGTGAATGCACTGTCATAACGCACCTTCTCAACCACGTCAAGCGTATCAAGAAAATCCTCCTCAGTCTCACCGGGGAAACCGACGATAATATCTGTTGTCAGGGAAATATCCGGAATCGCAGTCTTAATCCGGTCAACCAATGCCAAGTATCCTTCCTTGTCATAGCGGCGGTTCATTACCTTTAATACACGGCTGCTGCCGGACTGTAACGGCAGATGAAGGTGGCGGCAAATCTTCTTCGAATTCTTCATCACCTCAATCAGCTCGTCCGACAGATCCTTCGGGTGAGAGGTCATAAAACGGATTCGCTTTAAGCCGTCAATCTTCTCAATCTCACGGAGAAGCTCAGCAAAGCTCATCGTTTCATCCAATGTTTTTCCGTAGGAATTTACATTCTGTCCGAGAAGCATCACTTCGACAACACCATCCGCTACCAGACGTTTGATCTCCGAAATGATATCCTCCGGCTTTCTGCTCCGCTCGCGCCCACGGACGTAAGGCACGATACAGTAGCTGCAGAAATTATTACAGCCGTACATGATATTTACTCCGCTCTTAAAGGAGTACTTGCGCTCTGCGGGCAACTCTTCGACAATATCCTTCGCCTTCTCCCACACATCCACAAGAAGTTTATCTTTTCCTAGAACTCTCTCAACCAAAAGTTCTGCCAATTTATATACATTGTGGGTGCCAAAAATCAGATCAACAAACCGATAGCTCTTTTTTAGCTTGTCGATTACTACCTGCTCCTGCGTCATACAACCACAGAGTGCAATCAGCATCGCAGGATTTTTCTGTTTCAGACTATTCAGATACCCTAATCTTCCGTATACGCGCTGGTTTGCATTGTCACGGACAGTGCAGGTATTATAGAGGACGAAATCCGCATTCTCGGTCTCAACATTCACAAACCCGGCTTGTCCGAGAATACCTGAAAGCTTCTCACTGTCTTTTGCGTTCATCTGACAGCCAAACGTCTGAATACAGGCTGTCAAAGGACGCCCCAGTTCCTTTTCCCGTCCAATCACCCAGCTTCGCAGTTTCTCAATAAAATATTCCTGACGAACGGGCTCATCAGAAGGTGCCTGCTGCATAATCAGGTCAAGATTCATATACACAGTATCTTCCGTTACGAGCACCTCAGGGCAAATGTCGAATCTTTCGTGGGGAACCTCTCTAAACAGCTGGAACTCATAGGCTACAGATACCCGTTTTATCTTCGGATGTGCATTCAGAAAGCGGTCATAAAAACCGCCGCCGTATCCGACACGGTTAAGTTTTCGATCAAATGCCACACCCGGCATGATCATTACACCTTCAAAAGCCTCTGTCTTCACAAGATCTTTTCGGGGCTCCATAATCCCCATATAACCGCTTTCCAGATCGTCAAAACTGTTCAGTAAATAAAAGTCCATCTCTTTACCGTTTACTTTTGGGGCCGCGACCTGCTTTCCGTCGCGCCAAGCCGCCTCAATGATCGGTCGGGTATGTACTTCATTTTTATAATCAATATATACAAGAACCAGAGACGCCTCTTTATACTCTCTCAGCGAAAGTACCTTTTCTGCAATTGCGCTGCTTCTCTTTACGGCATCCTCCGGATTAAGTGCCTTGCGTCGCACGGAAACCTCCCTGCGAAAATCCTGCTTTGTCTCCATCACTGCTCCTGCTTACCCTTATTTCCAAATTTCTCGCCCAGATCGGTGATACTTCCGTCTGGTTCCTGAATAGAAATATTATTCAGCGTTCCACGAAGATTTGCACGTATATTTGCAATATACTCACCTCGGAGTTTAGTCTGTTCTTCCTTTTCCTCGGGAGTTAAGCCAACACTTTTCGCTTTATGATACAATTCATTGATTCGATTGATATCATCCATCGTCATGATTAATTTCCTGCCTTTCTCTAAGGGACCTTTTCCCCTCGTATCATTCTAATATAAACTTCCAAAAACGTCAACTGATTGGAGCAAATCGGCGGATAATTTCTTCAGCGACTTTCAAGCCATCCATTGCCGCAGAAGTGATTCCACCCGCGTAACCTGCACCCTCACCACAAGGGTATAAGCCTTTTATATTGCTCTCCAACGTCTCTCCTCGTTCAATGCGCACCGGTGATGAGGTCCTGCTCTCCACCCCCGCAATGATTGCATCCTCTCTTGAAAAACCGGAAATTTGATGTTCAAAGGAACGTATTCCCTGAATAAGAGCATCTCCAACCGGCTTATTCAGTACACTGCGAAGATTTGCGAACGAATATCCGCCTTTTATCTGCGGCTTAATTTCACCGAACTCTGTGCTCACCTGATTCTTTACAAAATCGCCGAAGAGCTGTACCGGAATCAGTCCCTTACCGGCCTCAAACGCAGCCCGCTCCAGTTTTCGCTGATATC
>JAFSBP010000132.1 GCA_017437205.1 Lachnospiraceae bacterium | reverse complement strand
GTGTCCGCGAGATGACGGAAGATGACAGAGCACGCATCCTTTCTGAGAACAGCGGGATGGCAGACAAGGCACTCCGTGTGCTTGCCGGCGCGTACCGTGTTTGGGACGAGCTTCCTACCGATCTGTCTCCCGAATATCTGGAGCAGGAACTGGTATTTATCGGTCTGCATGGTATGATTGATCCCATCCGCCCGGAGGTTAAGCTGGCGGTTGAGGAATGTAACCGTGCAGGTATCCGCGTTGTCATGATTACCGGTGACCATAAGGACACCGCGATCGCGATTGCAAGAGAACTTGGTATTTTGAATCAAAACGGTGAGGAGCGTCTGGCGATCACCGGAACCCAGTTGAATGAAATTTCCGATGAGGAGCTTGATCAGACGATTGACCGCTATGCGGTATTTGCCCGTGTACAGCCAGAGCATAAGGTTCGTATTGTAAAGGCATGGAAGGCGAAGGGGATGATCACCGCTATGACTGGTGACGGTGTAAATGATGCGCCCAGTATCAAGTCTGCAGACATCGGTGTTGGTATGGGTATCACCGGTACCGACGTAACCAAAAATGTTGCAGATATGATCCTTGCCGATGATAACTTTGCAACCATAGTAAGTGCAGTAGACGAAGGTCGTAAGATTTACGCAAACATCCGTAAGTCCATTCAGTTCCTGCTGTCCTCCAACCTAAGTGAGGTGGTATCCATCTTTGTGGCAACCCTGCTTGGCTTCACGATTCTGAAGCCTGCACACCTGTTGTGGATTAACCTGATCACTGACAGCCTTCCCGCACTGGCACTTGGTATGGAGAAGGGCGAGAAGGATGCGATGAGCCAGCCTCCCCGTGATTCCAAGGAAGGTATCTTTGCAGGCGGCGTTGGTATCGACGTATTCTATCAGGGTGTTTTGGTGTCTGTACTGACCCTTGCAGCTTACCTGATCGGTCATTATATAGAAGCAGGTGTTTGGGAGTTTGTTGACAGCCCTGACGGCATGACTATGGCTTTCCTGACCATGTCCATGGCAGAGATTTTCCAGTCCTTCAACATGCGCTCCAGAAGAGGTTCTCTGTTTGCAATGAAGAATCAGAATATTTACCTCTGGGGAGCAGGTATTCTGGCACTGATTTTGACTACACTGGTAATCTATGTGCCTTTCCTGGCAAATGCGTTCGAGTTTGAACACATTTCTGCGCCTGAGTATTTTGTGGCACTGGGACTGGCGTTCCTGATCATCCCGCTGGTAGAGATCGGCAAGGCGATCGCGAGAGCATTCGACAAAAAGAACTAAAGAATTTACAGGGCTGTCACAGTGATGTGGCAGCCTTGATTCGATTAACGAAAAAGTTTCGAAAGTAAAGTGATTGTAAAGCAACATAAATAAAGTATAATGAATTCAAAACATACATTGTGGGGAGGAAACAAATCATGTATCAGTTAGAAGTTGCGCGTTCAATAAATTTTCAGGGCTTTAGTGAGGAACGAATCAAGGGATGTCAGGAAGCGGGTATTATGAAGATAGAGATATCGTCCTGTAACCCGGTGATCGATTTTGATGAGGAAGAGATGAAGCAGAAAGCGGAGGAATGGGTTCGTGTCTGCAAAAAGTATGGTGTGGAAATTATTTCTGTGCATCTGCCCTTTGGGCGTGACTGGGAGCTTTGCAGCTGTGATGACGCAGTCAGGGAAAAAGCGATGGCTCAGTATATGAAGCTGATCGAGATTTTTAAGCCGATTAAGCCTCAACGTTTTATTCTGCACCCCGGATATCCCAGGGTTCCCGCAGAGGAGCGTCCCTACAGAAAGGAAAACTTTAAAAAGAACGGAGCAATCATTGCAGAGGCAATAAAGCCTGCTAAACTGGCGGTTGAGAATATGCCTCAGGACTGCCTCGGAAATACGGCAGATGAGTTGATTGAGCTGGTGGAAGGAATGGACAATGTCTGTGTCTGCTTTGACAGCAATCACTGGTATCAGGAAAAGCCCCATGAGGCACTGGCGAAGTTTGCAAAGATGAAGAAAAAAGTGGAGACTTTACATATCAGCGACTATGACGGAGTGGTGGAAAAACACTGGCTGGCCGGCGAAGGTGTGGTCGAGTGGAATAAGATCATCGGTCTTTTGGAGGAAATGGATTACCGCGGGCCATTTTTGCATGAATGTGGTCGGACATATACCTCCGAGCAGGTAGTGGAGGCCACTGAGCGGCTGTTCAAAGCGTATAATGAACAAAAGCAATAGAACTTTATTGTGATAAAACAGCAAAATCCACTTGACAACCTGCTATGGACATGATATTATATACTCACGAAAAGGGAGTAGTTGCACCACAAAAAAAGTAGTGCGGCAGTTCCGACAGTACGGCGAAAGCCCGGAACATGTGAATCCATAGCAATCGGATTAAATGAGACTTTTTCTTGTGGAGTGACCACGGGAAAAAGTCTTTTTTGCTTTACAAACACTTGTTTAGAAAAGCAGATTTTATTACTCCGGAGAATAAAGATTCGGTTGGAAGGATTTCGGTCCCTTTTTCATATCTTATTACACAGGAGGTAAGTTGTATGAGTGGAAAGGCTTTAGTAGTTGCAGCAGGGGTGAACCCCATCTTGGTAGTGATCCTTGTGATCGTGGTTGCGGCCATTGCATTGATGGTGGCAGGATACTTAAAGGCACCGCCGGACACGGCTTATGTGATTTCCGGTCTTGGAAAGAAGAGAATCCTCATCGGTAAGGCGGGATGGAGAATTCCGTTCTTCGAGCGGGTGGATAAACTTTCCCTGCGGGTAATGCAGGTGGATGTAAAGACGTCTGACGCGGTGCCGACAAACGAGTTTATCAATGTTTCGG
>JAFSBP010000007.1 GCA_017437205.1 Lachnospiraceae bacterium | reverse complement strand
CGCTCTGGTGGCGTTTATGGCCGTTCGCGGACGCATGGTATTCTCCGCACCGGAGAAGTTTATGACCAAGTTGCCGGTGCATCTGATCAGCATGGGAATGATTTACATGATTATGAGTGTATTATAATGAATTTTTACCGGGAGGCATGATATCGCTGCTTCCCGGTTTTCTTTGCGCTTTTTATTTGTTTTATAATTCATCTGCCCAAGAAGATTTTACAGTCGGCTAATGACAACCGGAAAATAATTTGATATAATAAGGTTGCAACCACTGGTTGACAAACTTCAAGCCTGTGTCGCTTGTGTTTTGCCCTGATTTAGGGTTAAGATATGGCCATCTTAAACGAGATGGAGGAGTAACAAAATGAATTTATCGCAAAAAATTTATGACTGTAGAAAAAAGGCCGGGTTGTCTCAGGAGGCATTGGCAGAAAAGTTAGGTGTTTCCAGACAGGCGATCAGTAAGTGGGAGACCGGAGAGGCGACACCGGAGGTAGGAAAATTATTGTTGCTGGCGAACGTTTTCGGAGTGACGACGGACTGGCTATTGTCCGAGGATGAGGCACAGAATACGTTTGAACATCATGAATATCACGAGGAAGAACAAAATCGAAAGGTCCTGCCGGACTGGATTGATACCCTGCCAAAAACTTTGGGGAATTTGTTTAAACGTTTCGGATGGCTGCTTGGGGTATATGTTTCCGTCGTAGGAGGGATATTTGCCGGGATGGGAGCTCTGCTGCGGGCGATGATCACACGAATGATTTCTAGTAGCACGGATACGTTCGGGGATATGTTTGGCGGGAGTGTATTGCCGGGCGTGGGAAATTCCATCGTTGATATGGACAGTTTTTTGAACTCCGCCAATGAAGTGATGCTGAACAATCCGGTCTTTATTATGGGCAATGCGGTCATGTGGTTTGGAATCATCGTGATGATTATCGGAGTGGTGATCGCAGTCATGCTAAAGCGATACGGGAGAAATCATGACAGAAAGCAATTGGGATGATCAATTAGGGATTATGACGGTGGGGCGCGACGGCTCTCATTCGGATGAATATCATTTTCCGTATGAGCCGACGCCCTACCGTGTACTTGAACGACTGGCGGACAGTAGCTATCTTTCCGAAGACAATGTGGCGGTGGACTACGGCTGCGGAAAGGGGCGCGTCAGCCTTTATTTGAATTGGAAGATCGGCTGTCGAACCGTCGGTGTGGAGTTTGACGGGACTCTGTACAGCCAGGCGAAAGAAAATCAAAACCGCTGTGGCCAAATTGACGGAGTGGAGTTTTTGTGTGTCTCAGCGGAAGAGTATGCGGTGAAGGATGCGGATCGTTTCTACTTTTTCAATCCTTTCTCGGAGGAGATTTTAAAGACCGTGTTGGGGCGGATAATGGACTCTTATTACGATGAGCCGAGGGAGATGCTTTTATTTTTCTATTATCCCAGCGATGAATATGTGGGGTATCTGATGACTGCGGATGAGTTGATGTTCGTGGATGAGATCGACTGTCGGGATCTGTTTTCGGGGTCGGATGAGCGGGAGCGGATACTGATTTTTGAAGTGGTAGGGTAGAAAAAGGTTGGTTTTATCCTGCGAATGGTAAATGCAATACAAAGCATCTTTGATTACATATGAAGTTTACGGAGGACAGCATCACATGAATGTACAGAAGATTAATCAGATTCTTTCAGACACCGCTTATGTGCGGATGGGCGGCAGTGCGGAGGAACTGAAGTGTGCCGAGTATTTAAAGGAGAAGTGTGCCAAGCTTGGCGGCGAGGTTAGCATTGAGCCCTTTGAGGTGGATATGGCGACCATTCGGGAGGCGTGGCTCATCGTTGACGGAAAAGAAATTCCTTGTAAGGGATATTTTTGTGCGGGAAGCGGTGAGGTGGAAGCTGAGCTTTATTATCTGAGCAATACGGATCTTTATTCGCTCAAGCAGTGTAAGGATAAGATCGTTATGATCGACGGATATCTGGGATACTGGATGTATCAGGATATTTTGGAGAATGGTGCAGTGGGCTTTATCACCTACGATGGTCACGCAAATTATGCAGATCGGGATATTGATCAGCGGGAACTGCGTTCCTACGTGAGTCAGGGGAAGAAAATTCCCGGTGTGAATATCAATGCGAAGGATGCCATTGAGATTATTCGCGATGGGGCGAAAATGGCAAAGATTATGCTTAAGCAGGATGAATTTAAGGGTGAGTCCCGCAATGTGATAATGGATCTGACCGGAGAGGTGGACGAGTGGATCGTGCTGACTGCACATTATGACACCACATCCCTGTCCACAGGCGCTTATGACAATATGTCCGGA
The DNA here is from genome assembly GCA_017437205.1 of Lachnospiraceae bacterium. GTDB lineage: Bacteria > Bacillota > Clostridia > Lachnospirales > Lachnospiraceae > RGIG423. The sequence continues at coordinate 1,499 of JAFSBP010000007.1, read as the reverse complement.
AGCATAGGTCTCTTAGGCATCGCAGAATATTTTGTGAATAGGCCTCATCGTTATGGACTGCGTTTTATCTGGTGCGGTTCCGAGGAGAGAGGACTACTCGGAGCGAAGGCTTACTGTGCGGTTCACGAAGAGGAACTGAAGAATGTTGTACTCAATATCAATCTGGACATGATTGGTTGCATCATGGGCAAGTTCATTGCCTGCTGTACCTCCGAGGAGAAACTGGTACACTACATTCAGTATTTTGGCAGCGAGGTGGGATTTGGCATTGCGGCGAGAGATGGTGTGTACTCCAGTGATTCCACACCCTTTGCGGACAAGGGTGTTCCGGCGGTTTCTTTTGCCCGTATCGCACCGAACAACACGGCAACGATCCATAACAGTTACGATACGTTAGCGGTGATGAAGGCAGAACAGCTCGCGAAGGATATTGATTTCCTAAATGCATTTACCGAGCGCATGGCGAACGCGAAGCAGTGCCCGGTGGCGAAAGAGATGCCGGAGAAGATGAAAGAGAAGCTGGATTACTATCTGTGCAGAAAGAGAGAGCCGGAGAACAAATAACCTTAAGGTTGAGAGACCTTGCCTGAGCGTCGATTGTCAGGCAGGGTCTTTCCTGCTATATTGATTACACAAGGTGGTCAGAGCATAAATGGATAAAAGCAGCATCTTTGACCACTGTTATGAACCGGAACACGCGCGCCACCGGACCACAGGAGGAAAGATAATGGAATTAGGAAAAAAGATTAAATCACTTCGTCTGCAAAAAGGTGTGACACAGGAGACGTTGGCCGGAGAACTGGGCGTGACTGCGCAGGCTGTTTCCAAGTGGGAGAACGGTACGACACTGCCGGACATTCAACTGCTGCCAACGCTGTCCGTATACTTTGGTGTGAGCATCGACGAACTGTTCGAGATGACGGACGAGGCTCATTTTGATCGCATCGACAATATGCTGGAGAGCGAAGCGTTTTTAAGCCGGACCGACTTTGACCGAGCGATGGAGTTTCTGAAGGATAAGTCATCTGACCCGGCTTTGGAGGGAAAGTGTCTGACGATGTTGGCTGACTGCTGCAATCACCGGGCGGATGGTTATCGTAAAAAAGCGGAACATTATGCGAAACGTGCGTTAGAAATCGAACCGCACAAGAAAGCAAATCACAGCATACTGAATATGGCGACTCAGTCAGCAATCTGGGACTGGAATTGTACTAATCATCATGAGCAGATTGCTTGGTACCAGACGTTTGTAAAAAAGCATCCAAAGTATTATCGTGGGTATATGTGTCTTGCGTATATGCTGATTGCAGACGGTAGATTGGAAGAGGCTGAAGCGGCAGTGGATAAGATGGAGACAATAGAAAAAACATGTCGTACATCACTGTATCGCGGATATATTGCATATAAGGCAGGCCGATTTGATGAGGCGGAACAGCACTGGCAGGAGATGATGGATACTTATCCGGACGATTGGCTGACTTGGAGTGGTATGGGAGATG
>JAFSBP010000131.1 GCA_017437205.1 Lachnospiraceae bacterium | reverse complement strand
GGACAGAGTGGAGGGAACGCTCTTTGGAAACGGAGAAAGAACAGGTAATGTGGATGTTGTAACCCTTGCAATGAATATGTATAGCCATGGGGTGGATTCGGGACTTCGTTTTGACAATATGCCGGAGATCGTAGCAACCTATGAGCGTGTGACCAGAATGCATGTATACGAGAGAAGTCCTTATGCGGGTGCACTGGTATTTGCGGCATTCTCCGGAAGTCATCAGGATGCGATTGCAAAGGGCATGAACTGGAGAGAGGAAAAGAAGCTTCATGAGTGGACTGTTCCTTATATTCCGATTGATCCTCACGATATTGGTAGAACCTACGATGCAGATGTGATCAGAATCAACAGTCAGAGTGGCAAGGGTGGTATTGGATATCTCCTGGAGCACAAGTTTGGCTACGATCTGCCGCCTAAGATGCGCGAGCATGTCGGCTACACCGTGAAGGGTGTGTCCGACCGCAATCATAAGGAGCTGGATCACGATGAAGTACTTAAAGTATTTACCGATACCTATTTGAATAAGACAGAGCCCATGAGCCTGATCGAAGCGCATTATATTCAGAAAAAGGGTATCTTCGCAGTAGTTTCTCTGGATGTAAATGGAGAGCATGTGGAGGAGAGTGCAAAGGGTAATGGCCGTCTAGATGCCGTGAGCAATGTGATTAAGAAGGTGGTCGGACAGGAGTTTACACTGGAGACTTACGCGGAGCACAGTTTGGATCTGGGCAGCAGCAGCCGCGCGGTCAGCTACGTAGGTCTAAAGTGGGCAAACGGCAAGATGAGCTGGGGTGCAGGAACCGACACCGATATTATCATGGCAGGTATCAAGGCTCTGATCAGTGCGGTAAATAACCGACCGGAGTGATCATATGAGCACAAGGGAAGCATTGAAGATACGATTTTGCGAATGAAGTTTTGAATAAATATAAAGATGTGATCAGGCAAGGAGGAGATTACCATGGGAATGACCATGACACAGAAAATTTTGGCGGCACACGCAGGGCTTTCGGAGGTGAAGGCCGGACAGCTGATCAATGCAAAGCTGGACCAGGTGCTGGGAAATGATATTACGACGCCGGTGGCGATCAATGAATTTGAGAAGGCCGGTTTTACCGAAGTATTTGACAAAGAGCGTATCAATATCGTTTTGGATCACTTTGTTCCGAATAAAGATATCAAATCCGCACAGCAGAGTAAGCAGTGCAGAGAGTTTGCCTGCAAGCACTGCATCACCAATTTCTTCGATGTGGGAAAGATGGGTATTGAGCATGCGCTGCTTCCGGAGCAGGGAATCGTGACCGCCGGAGATTGCATTATTGGCGCTGACAGTCACACCTGCACTTACGGTGCGGTGGGTGCGTTCAGCACCGGTGTGGGCAGTACCGATATGGCAGCCGGAATGGCGACGGGTATGGCATGGTTCAAGGTGCCTGCAGCGATCAAATTTGTGCTGACCGGTGAGCTTAAGCCTCACGTGTCCGGCAAAGACGTGATCTTACATATCATCGGAAAGATCGGTGTGGACGGAGCACTGTATAAGAGTATGGAGTTTGTTGGTCCCGGCGTTAAGTCACTTTCCATGGATGATCGTCTCTGTATCTGCAACATGGCGATCGAGGCAGGCGGAAAGAACGGTATTTTCCCTGTGGATGAGACAACCATCGAGTATCTGACCGGACGCAGCAAACGCCCTTGGGTAGTTTATGAGGCAGACGAGGATGCGGAGTACGAGCAGACCATTGAGATCAATCTGTCTGAACTGGAAAGCACAGTTGCTTACCCTCATCTTCCGGAGAACGCACATCTGGCAAAAGATAGCAACGATATCAAGATTGACCAGGTGGTGATTGGAAGCTGTACCAACGGTCGCCTGGAGGACATGGAAGCGGCATATAAAATCTTAAAAGGAAGAAAGATTGCAGACGGTGTCCGCGGCATCATCATCCCCGGAACCATGGCTATCTACAAGGAGTGTATCGTTCGCGGCTGGACCGAAGCCTTTATCGATGCCGGCTGTGTGGTTTCCACTTCCACCTGTGGTCCCTGCCTTGGAGGATACATGGGCATTTTGGCGGAAGGCGAGAGATGTATTTCCACTACCAACCGGAACTTTGTGGGACGTATGGGTCATGTGAAGAGTGAAGTTTATCTGGCTAGCCCTGCGGTGGCAGCGGCTTCCGCTCTGACCGGATATATCACCGATCCCACGCAGATCTGATTTTAAAAGATGAAATTTATTATAATCAAAAAAGAATTTTAATCCCGGAGGAAGAAAAAATGATGAATGCACAGGGAGTCGTTTTTAAATATCCCGATAATGTGGATACCGATGTAATCATCCCGGCACGTTATCTGAACAGCCAGGACGCGAAGGAACTGGCACTGCATTGTATGGAGGATATCGATACAGAATTTGTAAAGAAAGTAAAGCCCGGAGACATTATGGTGGGAGGCTGGAACTTTGGTTGTGGTTCATCCCGTGAGCATGCGCCCTTGGTGATCAAAACCTGTGGTACGGGCTGCGTGATCGCAAAGAGCTTTGCGCGCATTTTCTACCGTAATGCGATCAACATCGGGCTGCCGATCTTAGAGTGCGAGGCGGCCAGCGATGGAATTGAGGCCGGAGATGAGGTGGCGGTGAATTTCGATACCGGTGTAATCACCAATATCACCAAAAACGAGACATATCAGGCAGAACCTTTCCCTCCCTTTATTCAGGAGATCATCCAGAAGGGCGGCTTGATGGCAGGATTGAAGCGATGAAGAGCGAAAATCGTTCCCGCCTTATGCTTATCATTTCCATGACGATATTCGGAACCATTGGTCTGTTTGTGCGAAATATCCCGCTGGCTTCTGCGGAAATCGCCCTGTACCGCGCTGTGATGGCAGCCGTTTTAATCGGTGGATACCTGTTAGTGTCGAGGCAAAAGATTTCCTTGGGAAAGATGAGAAAAGAGATACCGTTGTTGTTGCTTTCTGGAATGGCGATGGGAATCAACTGGATATTATTGTTTGAGGCGTATAAATATACCACGGTCTCTGTCGCGACGCTCAGCTACTATTTCGCTCCGGTGATTGTGACTGCGGTCTGTCCTTTTCTATTCAAAGAGAAGATGACTGCAAAGCAGCTGGTCTGCTTCATTATGTCAACCATCGGTCTGGTGATGATTACCGGAGTCGGTGACGGCACAGGTGGTGGAAATGATCTGGTTGGCATTTTGTTTGGACTTGGCGCCGCCGCGTTCTATGCGACGGTTATCCTCCTCAACAAATTTATCAGGCAGGTGGGCGGAATCCATCGCACCTTTTTGCAGTTTCTTGCGGCGATTCTGATTCTGTTGCCTTATGTTTTGCTCACCGGAGGAGTGCAGATCGGAAGCTTGAACGGAATCGGCTGGGGGAGTCTGTTGGTTGTGGGACTTATCCATACAGGAGTTACCTACTGTCTATATTTTACTTCGTTAAAGGAACTTCCGGGGCAGAAGGCGGCAATCTTAAGTTACATTGATCCGTTAGTTGCGGTACTGATGTCGGTAACTATATTGGGAGAAAAAATGACATTGTGGCAGGTGATTGGAGGAAGCTTGATTTTGGGCTTCACACTCTGGAATGAGCTGCCTCACAAAAAGGCTGTGGCAGAGTAGATTACGGAGCATGCGGCAGTAAAAGAATAGGAGAAGATGAACATGGTAAAAAATATTGGTGTAATTCGCGGTGACTGTTCCAGCCCGGAGATTGTGGCTGAGGCACTGCGGGTGCTTGACAAAATTGCAGAGAAGTATAATCATACCTTCAACTATACAGAAATCGACATGGGTGGTGCAGCCATCGACAAGTACGGAGATCCCCTACCACAGTCTGAACTCGACAAATGTCTGGCCAGCGACAGCGTGCTTTTGGGTGCGGTGGGCGGACCGAAGTGGGAGGGAATGCCCGGAGCAAAGCGCCCGGAAAAGGGGCTTCTGCGCCTGCGTGCGGGGATGGGGCTCTATTCCAATAACCGTCCGGCGACGCTTTGGCCGCAGCTTGCTGACGCAAGCCCCTTAAAGCCCTCTATCGTGGCGAAGGGAATTGATTTTATTGTGGTGCGTGAGTTGACCGGTGGTGTGTACTTCGGAGAACACCGCACCGAGGAAATTAATGGTGAGAAAATTGCGACAGATATCATGCCTTACTCCGAGCATGAAATCGAGCGGATCGGACGCATCGGATTTGAGACGGCCATGAAGCGGAGAAAAAAGCTGTGCTGTGTGGATAAGGCAAATGTGCTGGACACCAGCCGTCTTTGGAGAGAGGTGATGCACCGTCTGCAGACAGAGTATCCTGAGGTAGAGTACAGCGAGATGTTCGTGGACAACTGCGCAATGCAGATCTGCAAGGATCCCAGCCAGTTTGATGTGATTGTCACTGAGAATATGTTTGGAGATATTATTTCTGATGAGGCCAGCATGATCACCGGAAGCATCGGAATGATCCCGTCATC
>JAFSBP010000130.1 GCA_017437205.1 Lachnospiraceae bacterium | reverse complement strand
CAGGGAACGGGCGGCGGATCGCCGCCCCTACGCGAGGATTCCCCAGCCTCCTCCGCACCCCGACAACCTCCGCACCCAAAGGCCCCCTTGTGTGAAGGGTAAGCGAAGCGCAGTCGCAGTAGTGAATGACAGTCCGGTGGACTGTCAGAGCCGCGACCGGGTCGCCCGCAGGCGACTGTCAGCGAAGCTGACTGAGGGATTGTCAAATACGTTCTGCGATAACAACCCCTCCGTCAAAAATCAAAGATTTTTGACACCTCCCCTTACACAGGGGAGGCTTTGGTGCGGTGCAACGGTGGAAATATTCCTTGACAAATCGCCTGCCAGTCCAGTGGACTGTTGTTCGCCGGGCAGGGCCCCGGCGACACCACTATTTTTATTTTCCTAAGAAATTAAAAATGCAAACGGGTCCATTCGTCTCCGCCATACACGAAAAATCCGAACGACTTCACGATAAGAAGTGTGTTCGGATTTTTATTTTATTCCTGTTTTATGAAAGTTGCGCCGCTTTCTCTTTAAAATGCGCGCAAACGGATATAGGTTCTCAGTATATTGGAATACCGGCTGAAGTTAATAATTTGTTGAAGTTTAGTTGAAAATAATGGTTATAATAGAGGCAACAGACTCTTTTCAGGAGGGGTTATGATGCTGAAGATATTGATTGCAGAGGACGATCGGGAGCTGCGGCAGCTGTTTTCCCATGTACTGAACCGCCACGGGTACACTGTGGTTGGCGTATCCAACGGCCAGGAAGCGCTGGATGCCTTGGATACGGATTTCTTTGATATGCTCATCTCCGATATTATGATGCCGGTAATGGACGGCTACGAGCTTGTACGGCAGCTCCGGGACGTAGGAAACACCACCCCGGTGCTGATGATCACCGCCAAGGATGCCTTTGACGATATGCGCCTGGGTTTCCAGTCCGGTGTGGACGACTACATGGTCAAGCCCATCAATGTCAACGAGATGGTGCTGCGGGTACAAGCCCTTCTTCGTCGGGCACAGATGATCAATGACCGGCGGCAGACAATCGGTGATACGGTTATGGAATGCGACTCTTTAACCGTGACCGTTTCGGGTGAAAGTATGATCCTGCCTCAGAAAGAGTTTATGCTGCTGTACAAAATGGCGGCTTACCCCGGAAAAATCTTTACCCGGCAGCAGCTGATGGACGAGATCTGGGGATATGACTCGGAAAGCGACACCCATACCGTGGATGTACATATCGGCAGACTCCGTGACCGCTTCCGCGACAATAAGGACTTTAAGATCGTCACCATTCGCGGCGTTGGCTATAAGGTGGTGAAATTATGACTGTCAGAGAGCGATTTGAAAAGGTCCGGCAGGAACAGCGAAACCGCTTTAGTCTGCGAACCCGCTTGACCGTGTTGGTAACACTGGAAATGCTTGTTTGCGTGCTGGTTGCCTATGGATTGGATCAGCTCTTTAACGAAGTGTTTCCATGGGTAGTTCCCTTGGAGCTGGAATTGGTAGGCACATGCTTATTGATTGGACTTCTGGTTACCAGTCAGCTGTCCAAGCTTTTCTTCAATCCAATCAAAAAGCTGCGCGTTGCCATGGATAAAGTAGCAGACGGCGACTTTTCTGTGCGATTGGAAGAGAAATCCACTTCAAAAGAAATCATGGAAATATACACCGGCTTTAATCTGATGGCCCATGAGCTTAGTTCTACAGAGATTCTGCAGACCGATTTTGTTTCCAACGTTTCTCACGAGTTTAAAACGCCCATCAATGCCATTGAAGGCTACTCCACGCTTCTGCAGGACGCTGAGAATCTGGACCAGGCCCAGCGCGAATACATAGATAAGATCCTGTTCAACACCCAGCGGCTGTCCTCTCTTGTAGGCAGTATTCTGCTGCTAAGCAAGCTGGAGAACCAGCAGATCCCCACCAACCAGACCGAGTACCGTCTGGACGAGCAGATCCGGCAATCAGTGGTTGCTTCGGAATCCGCCTGGGTGCAAAAGGACATCGAACTGGATGTGGAACTGGATCGGGTATCCTATCTCGGCAACGAACAGATGATGCGCCATGTGTGGGATAATCTGATCTCCAATGCAGTCAAATTCAGCCCCCGGGGCGGCGTAGTGAAGCTTCGCCTCACCAAAAAGGCGCGCAAGCTGATCTTTACCATAGAGGAT
>JAFSBP010000129.1 GCA_017437205.1 Lachnospiraceae bacterium | reverse complement strand
CGGCGCCGAGAATCGTTCCGAGGAACGGTAATAATATAGTAATGATTGCTTCGATGTTCATCTTTTAAGCTCCTTTTTGATGTTTTGATTGTATAATAGTCGATTTATTCAATGTTTTCCGTGACATGGTCACCATAATCCCCGGAAAGTTTTTTTACCACACTGGGGTATCTATTCATATCTGTGTGCGGAATAAACTTTGCGGCCTGCATCCGGATCAGAAAGTCGGGGATGGAGGCGAACTGCACACAGTACATATGGCCGGTCAGATAATACACGTCTTGCAGGCGCATGCGGTCAAGCAGAAGAGCGCGGGCACCGTCCAACGAGGTATTTGCCAATGCCGTATATTTTTCTCTGGGAAGATCCGGGAAGATACCGATGGTGATGGCAGATTCCAGATCCGAGTGTGCACAGAATGCGCCGGAGAGATAACAGTGCGCCAGATCCTGTGCGTTGATACCGGCCGTCTCTAACAGACAATCGACCATGGTGTAGGCCGCGGCTTTGGTGTCCAGATACTGGTCAATATCCGTCTGGGAGAAATAGAGGGGAGAACCGGTCGCAGACTCGTCCGCAGTCGCATAGACCGCCGTATATTCCTGTTCCTCATCGAGGAAGATTATCCGGTCTGAGGCATCCGGTTCCAATTTTCCTGCGATATTGATCCAGCCATTTAAACGCATCTGCGCCAACAGATCAATGATGCCAGAGCCGCAGATGCCTATCGGAGGTTGTCCATTAATGGTGGTAAATGTCAGCTGAGAACCATCGATTTTTACAGTATCCACCGCCCCGTCCGCAGCGCGCATACCAAAGCGGCTGATGTAGCCCTCAAGCGCCGGACCGGCAGCCCCTGCGCCGGCGATCAGCCAGTCTTTATTTCCGATGACCAGCTCACCGTTGGTTCCGATGTCAAAGAACATACGGGGTTCTTTCTCTTTATGGAGGTCCAATGTCAGAAGCCCGCTGACGATATCACCGCCCACATAGTTCGAGGCGGCAGGGATCACATAAATCATTCCCTGAAAATCCATCCCCAATTCTCTGCCCCAAAGCCAGCCGGGATCGGCAGTGACAGGAGCATAGGGGGAAGCGAACACAGACCATGCGTTCAGCTTCATCAGAAAGTGGATCATGGTCGTATTTCCAGAGAGAATCATGATCGGACAGGCGGTCGCGTTGATCCCGCTCTGCTCGGAAAGCTTCGAGAGCAGTTGATCAAAGGTCTGAACAGTGGCAGTTTGCAGATCATCTACATGGGAAGATGATTCCAGCGCGTAGGTAATGCGCGTCAGGATATCAGTTCCGTAAATCACCTGACCGTTCACTTCCCTTTCCTGTGCGATTACGTTCCCGGTGGTCAAATCCACCAGTTCCATCACAACCGTGGTGGAGCCGTAATCCACGGCAAGACCGTAATGTGTACCACGGGTATCACCCGGCTCAATGGCGGTGACCACCCAGTCAAAGGCGCGAATCACCAATGTCACGGTGATGTCAAAACCACAGTCACGGCACAGGGGATAAAGTGTTTGAAGAATATGAAGCGGAAAAGAGACCTGCTCATAGCCCTGCCCGGCCAGTGCCTGACGAATCCGCTCGTGATCGCTCACCGGATCGTCCTCAGAGGGGGGCGGGAGGATCAAATATACTTTTTCGCTGAAAGATTGCATTTTATTATTCCATAATTGATTTTTTCTTTAATTATAGCATTGGATTGTATAGTTGCCAAGTCCTGCAAAAAAATATCAGCATCTTTTTTTTCTTGTTGTTAACCTGACGAATATATTTTTTACAAAAATTTTACTCACATTTATCTAATTTGCGTGGGTGTTTCCCGCAAAATAAAGTTATAATATTTTTGATAGTAGATAATTTGGAAATGAATATGAGGAGTAAGTTTAATGGCAACGTATGTGTTAAATTTGATCGGTCTGCTCGGCGGACTGGCTCTGTTCCTGTTCGGAATGGATGTGATGGGAGATTCGCTGGAGAGACAGGCCGGCGGTAAATTACAGACTATTTTGGCAAAAATGAGCTCTACGGTATTAAAGGGCTTTCTTCTTGGTGCGGCGGTCACCGCAGTGATCCAGTCTTCGTCGGCAACGACAGTCATGGTGGTTGGTTTTGTTAACTCAGGCATTATGACCTTAAAGCAGGCGGTCGGTGTGATCATGGGTTCCAACGTGGGAACCACAGTTACATCGTGGATTTTGTCGCTGACCGCACTGGAGGGTGACGGTTTGCTGGTTCAGATGTTTAAACCGAGTACGCTTGCACCGTTACTCGGCACGGTGGGCATTGTTTTATATATGTTTACCAAGTCTGAGAAGAAGAAAGGAATCGGAAGTATTCTGCTGGGCTTCATGGCACTGATGACCGGTATGCAGCTGATGAGCGACTCCATGCAGTTTTTGAAGACGGAGGAGTGGTTTGCGCAGCTGATGATCTCCTTCTCTAACCCCTTGCTGGGTATTTTAGTCGGTGCCGTATTGACGGCGGTAATTCAGTCGTCATCCGCATCGGTTGGTATTTTGCAGAGTCTTTGTTCCACCGGAGTGGTGACCAACGGTGTGGCACTCCCGATTATTTTGGGACAGAACATCGGTACCTGTGTGACTGCGCTGATTTCTACGGTGGGTGCAAACCGAAGCGCGCGACGCACGGCGATGGTTCATCTCTATTTCAATTTGGTTGGTGTGGGGCTGTTTGTGATACTATTCTATGGAATTGGATTGATTATTCCCTGGGAATTTTTGGAAGAAACAACCAACGAGATGGGGATTGCACTGATCCACACCGGATTTAATGTATTGACGACAGCAGTTTTGTTGCCGCTGCACAATGTACTGGAAAAACTTGCGCTTCTCACGGTGCCGGAGGATAAAGAGCCGGAGAAAGTCGAGCTTTTGGACGAGCGTCTGCTGGCAACTCCTGCAGTTGCTGTTCAACGTGCCCGTGAAATCTCTTGTACGATGGCAGAGACTTCCGCAAAAGCGTTTGAATTGGCAGTTGGTTTGACGGAAAAATATGATCCGAAGGTGATGAAAGAGGTTGTTCACCTTGAGAATGAGACAGACCGATACGAGGATGCATTGGGAACCTATCTGGTGAAGCTGTCCGGAATGAATCTGTCGTCGGAGGATAATCGCACCTTAAATACGATGCTGTATGCATTATCTGATTTGGAGCGAATCGCTGACTATGCGGTGGCTATTGCGAAGGCCGGTGGGGAGATTGCTGAGAAAAAGATCATTTTCTCTGCGCAGGCACAGGAGGAACTGGCGATTTTGAAAGATGCGGCAAGTGCGGTGCTTGACTGTACCGTATCGGCATATGTCACGCAGGATCATGAACAGGCAATGCGCGTGGAGCCTCAGCAGCAGGTAATTGAGTCGCTGGTACGTGAAGTGAAATCCCGCCATGTGCGCCGTCTGCGCGAAGGCTTGTGTACAGTTGAATATGGATTCGTGCTGGAAGATATACTGACTGCACTGAGAAGAACGGCAGGCCATTGCTCAAATGTGGCGGTGGAAGTGTTGCAGATGTCCGAAGGAAAACTGGAAGCTCACGAATATCTGGGAGCGCTGAAGGCCGGGGAACTGAGCGAGAGCGCGAAGTTCGCAGAGCGGTTTGCAAGATATAAAGCACAGTATGCTTTTCCTGAGGAAAAAGCGGACGAATAAATAAAGCAGTTATCGGTTAAACGATAGGAGAGAGGTGTTTTATGGATTCGATGATGGGGTTCTGGTCTCAGATGACGGCAAATCCGCTGTTATTCATTGCGGTAAGCCTCACGCTGGGCGTTATTTTGGTCAACGGCTGGACAGACGCGCCAAACGCGATTGCCACTTGCGTCGTGACCAGATGTATGCCGCCGAAGGCAGCAATCCTGATGGCAGCAGTATTTAATTTCTTGGGTGTTTTTGTGATGACACTGGTCAATGCGACCGTTGCCGAAACCATCACAAAGATGGTGGATTTCGGAACAGATCCCGACCTTGCGATTATTGCGCTCAGCGCGGCGTTGTTTGCCATCGTACTCTGGGCGACTCTGGCTTGGGTCTTTGGTATCCCTACCAGTGAGAGTCACGCGTTGATCGCCGGTCTGACGGGAAGTGCCATCGCGCTTCGCGGAAGCTTTGAAGGCGTTAACGGAGCAGAGTGGGTCAAGGTAATTTACGGAATCGGAATCTCGGTTACCCTCGGTTTTGGTCTGGGATTTCTCGTCTGCAAGACAGTGACAAAGCTGTTTTCTAAGGCTAACCGGCCGAAGACAGAGCCCTTTTTCCGGGGAGCGCAGATTGCCGGCGCAGCGTCTATGGCGTTTATGCACGGTGCGCAGGACGGTCAGAAGTTCATGGGTGTTATCCTCCTTTGCGTATATATGTCAAAGGGGCAGGCTCTGCCGTCAGATATTCATATCCCGGTATGGCTCATGATCATCTGCTCTGTGGTGATGGCAGCAGGTACGGCGATGGGCGGAAAGAAGATCATCAAATCTGTCGGAATGGATATGGTAAAACTGGAAAAATATCAGGGCTTTTCCGCTGATATTGCGGCAGCATTGTCGCTGTTGTTCTGCTCGGTGTTCAGTCTTCCGGTGTCCACCACTCACGCGAAAACCACATCCATCATGGGTGTCGGTGCAGTGAAGCGAGTGTCCGCGATCAACTTCGGCGTGGTGAAGGAGATGGTACTTACGTGGGTGCTGACCTTCCCCGGATGCGGCTTGGTAGGATTCTTAATGACAAAGCTGTTTATGATGATATTTACCTGATATAAAAGTCAAAAGTTGGAAAGGAAGATGAAAATGGCTAAGAGTGATAAGTTTTATTTTGAAAATTTTGTGGGGAGCACGGAACTTTCCAAGAAAGCAGCACAGTATCTGGTGAAAAGTCTTGAAAATTTTGATGCGGACAATATTGAGCAGATGCTTGCAGAGATGCATGAGATTGAGCATAAAGCAGATTCAAAGAAGCACGAGATGAGCGAGGCACTTGCGAAGGCGTTTGTGACGCCGGTTGACCGCGAGGATCTGGACATGCTGAGCCAGCAGCTGGATGATGTGACCGATAAGATCGAGGAGGTACTGCAGAAGTTCTACATCTACCATATTCGTTCCGTGAATCCCGCTGCAATTCAGTTTGCCAAGGAGATTGTAAAGTCCTGTGCCCTCCTCAGCGATATCATGAGTGAGTTTGAAAACTTTAAAAAATCAAAAAAGATCCGTTCTCTGATCATTGAACTGAACGATGTTGAGGAGGATTGCGACAAGCTTTACCTGGCCTCCATGCGCGAACTGACGAAGAATTCGACAGATATCCTTTCAGTGCTTGCTTGGCATGAGATTTATGACTGTCTGGAAGCGTGCGCAGACGCATGCGAGCATGTAAGCGAGTGCGTGGGTTCCGTTATTATGAAGAATACGTGATGACAGTGTGAGAAACTGTAGACAAAAAGACAGGATGGGAAATGAGAGGTCATGAAAACGGCCTCTCATCATCTTTGTAGCGATGGAGGCCCAGATAGAATTATCTCTAGCCGAAAAGAGCATTTTGAATTACTAATGTAGTGTAAATTTCTTTAGCGTTGAACCTTTTGATGTTTTACTTCGACTATATAAGTGAAATCGATTTCAAGATTATTTGCAAGGAGGTGATAATGTGAGTGAATTTGAGCATCTATTGCAGGAAAATCTTGTGCCCCTTCAGCGTTTTGTGAAATTCAAAATCAGCAATATGCATGATGCGGAAGATGTGATTCAGGAGGTATGCCTGACGGCAACCGAAAAATTCGAATCGTTGCGAGACCCGGCCGCGTTTAAGGCATGGCTGATAGGGATTGCAAACCACAAGTGCAATGACTACTACCGGAAGAAATCCAAGGAAATGCACATTTCTCTGGAGGCACTGTCTGAGTCGGCATTGACCGTAAGCAGGTTTGGTGTTACGGAGCAGAGCATCGTACATGACACCTTGGATGTTCTCGGTGACAAGGAAAAGCAGATACTGTACCTATATTTCTTCAAAAACCTGTCACAAGAGGACATTGCGAAGCGCTTGTCCGTGCCGGTAGGAACAGTAAAGAGTAGACTGCACTATGCAAAGAAAAAATTCAAAGAACATTATCCTGATCAAACAATATCAAAAGGAGAGACGATGATGAAAAGATTGCCCGATATTTTACCTGAGTATAAGATTGAAAAGTCTGAGTTGGAGCCGTTTGAGGTTAGGTGGGAGGAACTTCAGGGGTGGTTACTGATTCCGAGAGTAGGCGAAAACTTGACCTGGGGATTGTATGATATGCCATCCCGCAAACGAACAGAATATACAGAAATGAAGGCGATTGGAAAAGCAGAGATACATGGTATCGAGGGCGTGGAAATTTCAGCAATACAATTTAATGCTGAAGATTACTATCGCACTGGTTCCGTGAATAAAATGGAGCGCCGTTTTGTAGCACAGCTTACTGACACGCATTGCCGATATCTTGCAGAAAGTCATGAGGAAAACGGAGTTCGAAAACTGTATACTTTTCTCGATGGAGATGAATTTATTAATAACTGGGGATTTGGAGAAGATAATTGCGGAAACGAAGTTAATCTGACTGCGAAAGGATTACTGGATCGTACAGAGAATATGGTTATCGGTCAGACAGAAAAAGAAACTGTAGACGTGGTTGGAAGATATATGGTTACAATTGGAAATAAATCATATGATACGATTTGCGTTATGGATATCCAATGCTTCAATGATGGTGTCGCTTCAGAGCAGTACCTCGACAAAAATGGCCGCACCATACTCTGGCGCAGATTCAACAAAAATGATTGGGCAAAGAAGCGCTACGGGAAGACGTGGACAGAAATGCTTCCCGAAAATGAGCGCCTAATCATTAACGGTGAAACTTACGTTCATTGGTATGACTGCGTGACCGACTATATTTTCTGATTGATTGCAAGTCATGTGGGAGAGGTGTCACCCGGAATAAAAAATGATTGCTATGTCAGACATTGATTAAAGCGGCTGTAAGAACGAGGATTCGTTTTACAGCCGCTTACGCAGTTAAAGTTGACTAAGAAAAATGCTCGTGCTTTTCGTTCGGAACTGAGAGGGCGGTGCTTTACGCCACCAAAAACTTAAACTTCTCCACACTGTACAGAGGAACGAAGGGAAGCAGAATCGGTACGGTCTTCACGTACTTTTGATACTCGGGATCGTTGCCGTAGTTTTTGTTCTGGCGGATTTCCAGACGGCGGGCACCGCTGAACATGACAAAGATAATGCCGATGTATCCGATCAGCGCCATCGCCCACTGGCCAAAGCCGGTCAGCGCGCCAAAGCCGGAGATCAGAACGCCGGTCCAGAAGATCATCTCACCTAAGTAGTTGGGGCAGCGCACGATGCGGTACAGGCCGGTGTCCACGAAACGCTTGGGATTGACCTTCTTTGCCTTGTTCTTCTGCCAGTCAGCAGCGGACTCAAAGACAATACCGAATACCATGATTGCGGCGCCGATGTAAGTCCATACATTGCTGCCGCTGCCATTGTGCAGGCGGTAGAAGACAGGCAGTACCTGAAGTACGTACAGGGCTGCACAGGTTACCCAAATTGCGATCTTCACGCCGAAGGGAACGGTCTTGCCGTCTTTGATCTCGCCGGTCATGTTCTTTTTGTAGGAAGTACTCTTGAACTCGCGGATCGCCAGGTATCCGCCCAGTCTGCAACCGTAGATGATGAATAGCAGACTGCAGATGATGGTTCCCAGGCTTAAGCCCTTACCGAATAAGATCAGCATGAGCAGACCTTCTCCGGCGATGGAGAAGCCGTAGCCGAGGGAAATAAACCACACATAATTTTTAAAACCGATGGAACTGATGATCATGGCTGCGGCAAACAGCAGCCAGAAAAATTCAGGAAATACCATTTGAAATTCTCCTTTTATTCGGTTTATTTTTTGTTCTTTTCCTTTGAACGCTTGTCGTTGATAATCTTCATATGATCCGCATTGATCAGTTCAATATTGTTTTCCTTCGCCCAGTCTACGCAACCCTTCAAAACCAGAGGGAGGAAGACGCGAGGCACATTCAGGATGGTCTCCAATGCGTCGTCGGTGAATTTTACCTTGTCATCGGCACGGTCAGCCGCATAACGAACGGACTCCAGAGAAGCTTTGCGGATGGGCAGCAGCTCTGCGCGCATGCGGGTCTTTCTGTGGAACCAGAAGTTCTTGCTGTCGCGGTAGCCATAGTCTACAGGGAGAGGAGGGAAATCTTTCGCCTTCACACCGTTGATGATGGCATCGCTGTATTTTTTCTTCATCAGGATACGGTCAACTTTCAGGATGAAGTGGCAGCCGAACTTGGAGGTGATACCGTTGAAATCGTGGTAGGGCGGCTCATAACCGTTGAGACAGCCTGGCTGGTCGTCCTGCGCGTTGTCCAGTTCGCGAACCCAGGTACACTCAATCGCCTGGATTGCGTCGGTCAGCACCATAGGGCGCTTCTCGCCGGTCTCTTCCTCAATTTGGCTCTTCTCCAGCTTAAACTGGCAGTTCGGCATTTTGTCCTCGGGCTTGTCGCCGGGCCAGCTTAATTTTACGCATTCTTTGAAGGTCTTCGGCTTGTCGTCCACGAAGTTGATCGCGCACTTTCCGGTGCGCAAAATATTTTGGGCAGTGTTGGAGGAGTTGCGGCAGGACAGCAGCATTGCATAGAAATCCTTTCCGGCAACATAATAGGGCTGCACCAGAGAGTAGGGGCCCAGGGTGGTGGAACCGTCTTCGCACAGGGTGCTGATCACCACAGTAGGCATGGGGAAATACAGGGAGGTCTGGTAGAAGTTATCTACCACGCGCAGATTTTCAAAGCTGGACATGTTACAGTTCTCCTTTTTAAATCAATAATTTTTCAATCATGCCATAAATCTCTTCAAAAGGCGTTTCGGCCATTGTCCAGGTCAACAGGGCTTCTGCCACGAATTCCGCGGAAAAATCACTGTCGCAGAATTTCCGAAGAGGGGCAGCCAACTGTCCCCTCAAAAGACCATGATAGCGGCCAAACGATCCGGCGAAGGAGGCCGCAGCGGAGTCGTCGCGAAAGATGCTTCGGTGCCGCAGGGCGTATTGGGATAGCTGATCGTAAATGCAGCGTGCCACCGGCTTTGAAGTCTCAGAGTAATCGCTTACTGCGTTGATGGCAGTAATACAATCATTCCAGTCCTTCAGTAAATAAGTGGCCAGCAGATCATCCTTTGATGGAAAGTAATTATACACCGTTCCAACTCCCACCTCACAGGCTTTCGCTACAGAGCGAATGGTCATCCCACTGTATCCCACTTCTTCAATCTGTCGGATTGCTTCTTCAATCAGTCGCTTTTCCAAATTTTGAATGATTTTCGGCATAAATTCTCCTTTGTGAACGTGTTCACATAAATATAGTATAGTTTGAAAAGTTGTTTTTGTCAATCAATTAACGATGAGAAGACGAGAAAAAAACTGCATCGCGAAGCACGGTCAGCAGAGGCTGACCGTGAGGAATATCTAATATGCGATGGTGTGAAGTAATCTATTTGGATTTGTAGGGAACTCTGGCCGAAGGCACCAGCTTTGATGCGGGATCGGTGTGTACCGCCTGATCGTCAAAGAAAATATGTGCGCCGAAGGCTTTCAGCACCTCGCTTTTTTGCACACCGCCCATGAAAAATGCCTCATCAATACGCACACCCCAAGCGATGAGGGTGCGGATCACCCGCTCGTGAGCCGGAGCGTTCCGGGAGGTGACCAGTGCGGTGCGGATCGGCATATAGTCCGGATCAAACTTTTTCTGAACCAGAGAGATGGTGCGAAGAAGCTTCGCGAACGGCCCCGCAGGGAGTGGCTTCTGTGCGTTCAATCGCTCATGCTCCTCGAAGGCCAGTAAGCCCTGTGACTTAAATACAAGTTCAGATTCATCGGAAAAAATCACTGCGTCACCGTCGAAAGCAATGCGAATCTGATCAATCTGATCGTTTGGATCGATCGTCAAGTCATCGTGGGAGCAGATCAGTCCGGCTGCGATACCGCCATCGATGGCTTCCTGAACATCCTGCTCGTTGGCAGAGAGAAAGAGTCCGGTATTGAATGCGGAGAGGTAGGGAGTGATCCGGTTTCCGCCCACCAAAGCAGCGCGGCTGATGTCCAGTCCGTAGTGCTCGATGGAGTTAAAAATGCGCAGACTGGTATCGGCACTGTTCTTTGAGAGAATGATGATCTCCACCAGCTGCTCACCGCACTCATTCAGTTTATGCAGTGCCTTGATCAACGGGAACGCAGTTCCCGGCTTCAAAATATCCTTTTCATGGGCGCGCTGGTACTCCAGATAAGCCTGCAGGCCCTGTTCTTCATAAATCTGATTCTCAAATTCCAGATCAAACAGTGCGCGGGAAGAAATACCGACCACCAGTTTATTGTCCAAATTCATTGCCATTTGAGTGTTACTCCTTAAGGTGCTTATCCCTCGCAAAAACCATAGGCGGGGCTTTCTATTATATGCCATCGGAAGTAGATTGGCAAGGAAAAAATGATTCACTTTCCTTGTTTTTGCCGGTCGGGTATCGTATAATGCAATCAAATAATATAGAAAAAGTTGATAATTGACACATAAAGTACAAAAGTGGGTGTTAGGCTTAGGTTGGAAGGAGGAAGAACAGTATGAGTCAACGTATTTTAATTGCGGAGGATGAACCGAGACTTTTGGAGATTATCTGTGATTATTTTCGCAGTCGTGGTGACTGTCCGATTCCGGCGAAGAATGGGTTGGAGGCACTGGAACTCGCTGAGAGCACGGAGGTCGATGGAGTGCTTTTGGATATTATGATGCCTGGACTGGATGGGTTGAGTGTGTGCCGGGCACTGCGGAAGCGCTCGGACGTTCCGATTATCTTCTTGACGGCGCTGTCCGATGAGGAAGATAAGCTTTTGGGCTATGAGCTGGGAGCGGACGACTACGTGACCAAGCCGTTTTCTCTGGCAGTGCTCTATGCAAAAATCACAGCACTGATCAACCGCAGCCGCGGCAATGTTCTGACCGGAGATCAACTTAGTGTCGGGAAGATTCGGATCATTCTCTCGTCGCAAAAGGTTTTTGTGGAAGAGGCGGAGATTGGTGTGACGCCGAAGGAGTATTCGCTATTGCTGTGTCTGATGCGCAATCGCAATACGGTGCTCAGCCGCGAACAGCTGCTCGTCAAGTGCTGGGGATACGACTATGAGGGCGAGGCACGCGCGGTGGATACACACATTCGGCGTCTGCGGGATAAGCTTGGGGAGGCTGCAGGACAGATCAAGACAGTGTATAAGTCGGGGTATAAAATGGAGGGGTAAGTATGAATGAAAAGAAAAAAAAAGAACGTTTGAAAACAGGAAAGCTTCTTTTTCGGCGAATCATTGCATTGACAGTGGCACTGTGGTTGGGGGCAATGGCTTTGCTGACCTGGGCGGTTGCGGAAGATATGTGTATTCAGATGGAAAAACAAGTGCAGGAATATGCCAGTGGAATCTATAGCCGTGAAATGGATATGACATATCCCGATAATCTTCCCGGCACGATGGAGGCCGGTATTATCCGAAAACTCGGATTTCCCTATTACTTTATCAATTTCAGACAGCTCCTTCCTATCGTTCTCTCACACATGCCCAGCGAAATGAGTTCTGATGACTGGTTTTGGGGGAAATGGGATCTGTTATATGGATTTGAACCGGCTAGTCTCTATTATGATAAGCAAGCTGAAAGTGTATTTACCAGCGGAAGCTATTTGACCTTCGCCTATACCAGTGATGAAAAATGGATAGCTGGTAATACGGATATTTTGGGATTGTCCTACATTAATCTGGATGAGATTCCCGATGGGATTGAAATTTTTGGTAATCTGGTTGGGACATTTCCGCACGGTGCGCTGGGGATTGATTCTTTCTTGCCGTTGCTCAGACTGGAAGGATATTTTGAGGGGAACCAGTTTCATCCGGTTTCCATAGACAGGGGAAGTTCGGTGGATCTTGCAGAGATGACAATTGAGCAGATGTGCGGTATGGATAACTACAACAAATTTGCATGGCATAATATGCTGACAGTTGAATCTATATTCGATCAACCGACAGAAATCATTTATGCATGGGATGTAGACGGAATTCTTGGAGACTATGAACCATTAACGGTCAATTGGAGGACATTTGATGGTCTGCCTGAACTGTTGGAAGCTCACGTTCTCTCTGATGTAAGCTATGAAAAGGACAGTCTTCTGGAAAGCATTATTATCTGGAAGAATAGTAGCTGCAAAGATCGATTTGGTTCCTTTGATTATGCCCTTGCAGTGCGGTTTTGGCCTTTGCAGTATGCTTTTCTTCGATTGATCCCCACTTATCTGGTTTCTTTTGCGCTGGTGTTTATCGCTGCCAGGCTAATCATAAGAAAGTGGCAGAAATGTCTCGTGGAGCCGCTTGCCTATCTGGCTGGTGCGGTTGAAGATGGACATATTTACCCATCATGTCCGGTGGACGAAATCTACCGCTTGGAAACCTACGTTGCCGACACTCACCAGCGGCAGGCAGAGACGCAGAACGAGATACAACAGCTACGCACCGCTCTGGATTATGCGAAGGATGCGGAGGAGAAGCGCCGCCAGCTGATTTCAAATATTACCCACGAATTGAAGACGCCGCTTGCGGTCATTCACAGCTACGCGGAAGGGTTACAGAGTGGAATCGACGCCGAAAAGCAGGAGCATTATCTCTCTGTCATCCTTGACGAGAGCGAGCATATGGACGAGATGGTACTTCAGATGTTGGATGTATCGCGGCTGGAGGCCGGAAAGGTCAGATTGTCGGTAGATCATTTTTCACTACTTCAATTGACTGAGTCGGTGGTGGAGAAATTTGCTCCTTTATTGGAGGAAAAAGAATTGTCCTTCCGTTATGGGCTTGCGGAGGAGTTTGAATTGACTGCCGATGAGGGACGGATCAGACAGGTAATCACAAATCTGATCAGCAATGCCCTAAAATACACCTCCCGCGGCGGCAGGATCACGGTAAACATTTATGTTGAGAATCGCAACGCCCGTTTTATCATTGCGAACACGGCGGCACATCTTTCGGACGAAGCACTCTTAAAGGTGTGGGACAGTTTTTACCGGGCAGATCCGTCACGGACAGAGCCTGGAACCGGGCTGGGACTCACGCTGGTGAAGAGCATCGTGGAGCTGCACCGGGGCGTCTGCTATGTGAGAAACACCACGGATAAAACCGAGGAGCCTGTGGAGGATGCGGTGGAATTTGGATTTACACTGCCGATAAAGTAGTAGAAAAGGGGACGTTTTCACGCCCCCTTTCTATCACTTCGACAGCATTACTTTGTCGTCCGCCATGGCCATTCCACTGGCCTGCTCGAACAGTCCGAGTAGCTGGCTGATGGTAAGTTTCTTTTTCTCTTCACCGGACACATCCACAACGATTCGTCCTTCATGCATCATGATCAGACGGTTTCCGTGAGCGATGGCATCGTGCATGTTGTGGGTGATCATCAGTGTGGTCAGCTTGTTTTCGGTGACCAGTTTGTCGGTGATCTCCAGCACCTTTGCTGCCGTCTTCGGGTCGAGAGCTGCGGTGTGCTCATCGAGAAGGAGAAGCTTCGGCTTGCTTAAGGTGGCCATCAACAGGGTGACTGCCTGACGCTGACCGCCGGAGAGAAGACCGACCTTACACGAAAGTCTGGACTCCAGACCGAGTTCCAGGGTGGAGAGCAGTTCTTTGTAGCGGTCACGCTCACCTTTGCGGATACCCCACACCAGTTTTCTCTTGGTCGCGCGTCGCGCGGCGATGGAAAGGTTTTCCGCAATCTCCATATCGGGTGCGGTTCCCTTCATCGGGTCCTGGAAGACACGGCCGAGGAATTTGGCGCGCTTGTGCTCCGGCATATTGGTCACATCCACGCCGTCGATCTCAATAGTGCCGTAGTCCGGCTTCCACACGCCTGCAATCGCGTTGAGCATGGTGGATTTTCCTGCGCCGTTGCCGCCAATCACAGTGACGAAATCGCCGTCTTCAAGGGTCAGATTAAGACCGGAGAGGGCGGTTTTTGCATTTACAGTGCCGGGGTTGAAAGTTTTATGTAAGTTAGTGATTTTAAGCATTGGTGTCACCTCCGCCTAAATGATCAGGTTCGGGCGATGACGGCATCGGCATCACCTTTTTCTTTTGGAAATACTCGCCCTTCAGATAGGGAACTGCCAAAAACAGTGCCACGATGATAGCGGAGAGCATCTTCAGGTAGTCCGTCTTCAGACCCAACAGAATGACAAAGGTGTAAATGATGTAGTACACAACACCACCGCCGACCACGCCGATGAGGCTGACCACAAAATTCGGCTTAATTTTCAGCGAAACAGAGAGTCCGATGAAGATAGCAGCCAGTGCGATGACGATAGCACCGCGCCCGTCGTTGATGTTTGCAGAGCCCTTGTACTGGGCAAGGAGCGCACCCGCAAGTGCAACGATACCGTTAGCGATAGCCAAACCGACTACTTTGTTCAGCTTGACATTGATTCCCTGCGCACGGCTCATGTCAGGGTTATCACCGGTGGACTTTAAGGTCAGACCGACTTCTGTGTAGAAGAAGAGCCAGAGTCCGATGATGGTGCATACGATGATCAGCCCTGCGGCCACGATAGCCATGGGATTGTCACTCATGTGAAGGATCAGCTGATTGGCACGAGGGTCGATCGCGATCAATGATTTTCCGCCGAGGATAGCCAGATTCACTGAGTAGAGGATCAGCTGAGTCAGGATGCCGGCAAGGATCGAAGGGATGCCGAGAGCGGTGTGAAACAGTCCGGTCACAACACCGGTGAGCATGCCGGCCAGGAAGGCAACTGCCACGCTGAGCCAAACCGGAGCACCGCTGCCAATCATTACCGCGCACACGCAACCTCCGGTACAGATGGAGCCGTCTACGGTCAGATCGGCAATGTCAAGAATTTTGTAGGAAATGTAGACGCCGATCGCCATCAATCCCCAGATGAGCCCTTCCGCTACCGCGCCGGGCATTGCGTATAAAAAAGCCATTGTACACCTCAAAAAGTATTATTTTTCGGGAACCGTGATGCCCAACTGTGCACACAGATCATTGTTGTAAACAACGGAAGGAACCAGAGTTTTGATCTCAATATCTGCGGGCTTTTTGGTGCCGAGCAGGATCTCAGCTGCCATCTTTCCGGTCTCATAGCCCAGATCATAGTAATCGATTGCAAGGCTTGCGTAGCAGATTGCGCCGCCGTAGCTGGTGTAAACGGGAACCTTCTTCTCATTGCAGATGGTGCCTACGATAGCGTCATTGTCCGCAACGGTGTTGTCGGAGGGAACGTAAATCGCTTTACACTCGTTTGCCGCGTTGGTAACCAGTGCCTGAAGCTCAGTGGTCTCGGAGAAGGTGTATGCCTTCACTACGATGCTCTTTGCCTCGAACAGAGTCTTAACTGCCTCATACTGGATCAGAGAGTTGGACTCGTTGGTGCAGTAGAGAACGCCAACCTGATCGCCTGCAACCAGCTTCAGGGAGTCGATCATCATCTGAGCCTGCTCATCGAAGGGAACCGCATCGGAGGTGCCGGTCACATTCGCAGGAATGTTGCCGCCGAAGGTGTCCGCATAGTCGGTAACGGAGGTGCCGAGAACAGGGATCGTGGTGGTTGCGTTTGCCGCAGCCAGAAGAGCGGGGGTTGCATTACCCATGATCAGATCAGTCTTTTTTGCAGTGAATGTCTTTACCACGGTGGAGCAAAGATCTACGCCGCCAGCCACCTGAGTGTCAATAGCAACGGTTTTGCCGGCCTTCTTCATTTCCTCGTTCAGCGCGTCAATAAAACCTTGCGTTGCCTGGTCGAGAGAGTCATGCTTCATCAGCTGACAGATACCTACGGTGTAATCCGTCTTATCGCCACAGGAGGTGAGCATCAGACAGGTGCCGAGGCAAAGGGTGAGTGCCAAAAGGATAGATACCAGTTTTTTCATTGTTTTAGTCTCCTTTAAAATGGATTTATCATTCGCACGGCGGTTGCCGTGAAACGTGCGTGAGCAATAGAGATGAAAGCCGATTGCTTCGTGCTAACGCACTTTCGCAATCGTCGCCGGCATTCGCATATCGCTTCGCTTCGCGCAGCTTTTATGCTCATACCGTCCAGCCTGTCAAATGCCTGACCGAGAGTGCAGGCAAGCCTGCCCTTCGCTCAGTCGCTTGACAGAGCTTTCATCGCTAAAATGTCCCTGCATCTTTTAAAAGATACAGGGACAGTTAATCAACCGTGATACCACTCTGTTTCATCCTTTCCTCACGAAAAGAACCTCATCAGGTGCAATGTTACACCTTCGCACGATAACGGGTGCTACCGGTAAAGCCTACGCAACAAAGAGTCTTCAGCCCACAGCTAACAGAAGGAATTCCGCCTATCCTCACGTTACTGTTTCGCACCGAACAACAGCTCTCTGAAACGCTTAAAAAGGGTACTGGTTTCTGCTCAAACGCTTTAATATTATGGAAAGATTGTAGCGGATGAATCTATGTTTGTCAAGAGTTTTTTGCGCGAACTGCTTCAAAATCGTCCAAAATTTCTTTGGAGGGAGCTTTGGTCAGCAAAGATACCACCACAATACAGATTGCGGAGAAGATGAACGCGGGGAGCAGCTCGTAAATCGCAAACACACCGCCTATCTTACTGATTACCAGCTTCCAAAGAAAGACCATACCTGCACCGCCCAACATACCTGCGATGGCGCCCGCACGGTTGGTGCGTTTCCAGAAGAGGGAGAAGAGCATCAGCGGACCGAACGTAGCGCCGAAGCCTGCCCATGCGAAGGAAACAATCTGGAAGATTACGCTGTTTTCATCCAAGGCGATCACGACACCGATGAGAGCCAGAACCAGAAGGGTGATACGGGAAACCAGCATTACCTGCTTATCGGTTGCATTCTTCTTATAAATGCCCTGGAAAATATTTTTTGCAAAGGCGGAGGCTGCAATCAGCAGATAGGAATCGGAAGAACTGATGGTTGCTGCCAAAATACCTGCCATAACAAAGCCTGCAAGGATGGGAGTCAGTGAAGTGGTCGCCAGTGTGATGAAAATGTTTTCCGCTGCGGACTTCGTCAGGTGAGTGTCGGGGAAAAGCTGACGGCCGACGATACCGATAAATACCGCAACAGCAAGGGAAATTACCACCCATACCATCGCGATGCGGCGGGAGCGATCCAGTTCTTCCTCTTTGCGGATAGCCATGAAACGGAGAAGTACCTGAGGCATTCCAAAGTAGCCGAGACCCCATGCCAGCATAGAGCAGACAGAGAGGAAACCGTAATCTGCCGCTGCGCCGAAGAGAGGCTTTCCGCCCTCCACGAGCTGCTGACCGTTTCCGTCTACAACGGGGGAGGCCAAACCGAAGAACTCCAAAAATCCGGGGATGTCCTTTGCATTTCCAATCACGGCACCGATGCCGCCGGCCTTTACGGTGCTGATCACAACAATGACGGTCAATGCCACAATCATGACGATGGACTGCATGAAATCAGAAGCACTCTCCGCAAGGAAACCGCCGAGCAGTGTATACAGCAGAACGAAGATGGCTCCTACAATCAACATGGATGTGTATGAGGTGCCGAACAGTGTGGAAAACAGCTTTCCGCAGGTGACAAAGCAGCTGGACGCATACACAGTGAAGAAAATCAAAATAAATGCAGCAGCGATCATCATGATCACTTTCTTCTTCTCGCGGAAGCGGTTGGAGAAGAACTCCGGCAGGGTAATCGCATTGTTTGCGCGGACACTGTAGCGGCGCAGGCGCTTAGAGACGATCAGCCAGTTAAAATATGTACCGATAGCGAGACCAAACGCGGTCCAGAAGGCATCGGCGAGACCGCACCAGTAGGCAACTCCGGGCAGGCCCATCAAAAGCCAGCCGCTCATATCGGACGCCTCAGCGCTCATCGCGGTAATCCACGGTCCGAGAGATCTTCCTCCGAGATAGTATTCCTCAGAATTTTTGTTGGCGCGTTTAGCATAAAGCACGCCGATGGCAATGACTGCCGCCATATAGATAACCATCGCGATGAGTATCTGTATCGTGTTGTTGTCCATATAAAAAAACCTCCTTCATTATATTAAAATATGGGCGTATTTAATGTGCTACCAGTTTAACACGATATAGTAATGAAGTCAATGATTTATTTTGGAAGATTCTTGCATTGTGGGCTGCGTGTGTGTTATAATGTAAGCGAATTATAGTATTGAGAAAATCTGCACTGGCAGAGAAAACAGTGAGCATGTAAAAAAGGAGCGTATTATGTTAGGAGATATGAAACCGTTTAGACTGGCGGGAAATATTTACTTTGTGGGCACCTATAAGGCGTCATCACACTTGATCGATACCGGGGACGGTCTGATTTTGATCGACACCGGATATGAGGAGACGGCGGACGTGGTGATTGAGTCGGTGACGGAACTGGGCTTTGATATCAGGGATGTGAAGTACATTCTTCATTCTCACGGTCACGGAGATCACTCCGACGGAACGCCGAAGATATTGTCTCTCGCAGAGGCAGAGACCTTCCTTGGCGCGGGAGATGAGAAGTATATCAAGGGCTGGACGCCGGATCATCTTTATGAGGATGGACAGGTGATCAGTCTGGGCAATACCCATATTTTGTGCCTCGCCACCCCGGGACACACGGAGGGAACGTATTCCTTCTTCTTTGATGTGGAGGTGGACGGAAAGGTTTACCGCGCAGGTATGTTTGGCGGTGCGGGAACAAATCAGTTAAAGCGCCCTTATCTGAACCGCAGAAAATGCTCATGGCTGAACCGCGGGCTGTACTTTAAATCCGTAGAGAGACTGAAAAAAGAGCATGTAGATATTTTCCTCGGAAACCATACCTGGAATAACGGAACGAAAGAAAATTACGAGAAGATGCTCACGTCCGATGTAAACCCGTTCATTGATGACACAAAGTGGGTTCCTTTCCTTAACAGTTGTGAGACATTGGCAGAGACGGTTATCCGAAATGAGAGCAGAGACCTGTTTGTGAACTATGCTCACCGCGGCGCGAGTACATACACCCCGGAGAATACCTTCCTTGCCTTCTACACCGGCATGTATATGGGGGCGAACGGAATCGAGACCGATGTGCAGATGACGAAAGATGGCGTGCTGGTATTGTTCCATGACGATACGATCATGAGACTTACCGGCGCAGAGGGAAGTGTATGTGATTATACATTGGAAGAACTGCGGCAGTTTACCTTCGAAAAGGAGGGACAGATCGATAAGATCGTGGTGTTCGAGGACTTTTTGAAGCAGTTTGGCTGGCGTGATATCACCTTTGCCATCGAGATTAAGCAGGCGGGAATCGAGCCTCAGATTGCGGACATGATGCGCAAATATGGAGTGGAAGGAAAGTCTGTGGTGACTTCCTTTAAGTTCGACTGCATCCGGAAAATAAAGGAATATGCGCCGGAGCTACATATCGGATGGCTTAAGCGGAACGTGACCGATGAGGATATCGAGAAATTGAGAGCAATCGGTGGCGAGGAAATCTGCCCTGAGGCGCAGGAAATCACCCCGGAGAAGGTAGAAAAATGGCACCGCGAGGGATTCAATGTCCGCGCGTGGGGAGTGTATGATGAGGAACTGATGCGCCACGCATATGACTGCATGACGGATGGTATGACGGTGAACTTCCCGGATAAGTTGACGGAGTATAGGAAAGATAATTGATGGAGAGTTGTACAAATTCTGCCTTGCATGAAGCCGGAACTTATGCTATACTGTGAATAAAGCATTTGTTCTTTATATTCTCGGTGTATTTGCCGTTCTGAATCCCATCACTCATTTCTTAAGAGAACATTCAATGCTTGGAAACCAATATGACAGGCAGGAAAGTTCTTAAGAAGTGAAAGTGGATTCACAAAAGAGCTATTTCCTGCGATTAATTAAAAGGAGGTAGCGAAATGGAAAGGACGAATGAAGTCGCCACACCGATCCGTAACTACAAGGACTCGGTATTTCGAATGCTGTTCAGCGAGAGGAAAACGTTGCTCAGCCTGTACAATGCGCTGAACGGGACGGATTACACTGATCCGGAGGAACTGGAGATCAATACGCTGGAGAATGCCATCTATTTAGGCCGAAAAAATGATGTCTCGTTTATCATTGGGAGCCAGCTGTACCTGTATGAGCACCAGTCTACGATGAATCCAAATATACCGTTACGAAATCTGTTCTATGTAGCATCGTTGTACACTCGTATGGTCGGCGCACGGAATGAATTCAGCAGTCAGCCGGTGAGTCTGCCAAGGCCGTATTTTGTGGTGTTTTACAATGGTACGGAGGCGCAACCGGAACGCCGGATATTTCAGCTCTCGGATCTCTATGAGTCAAAACCGGATCGTGAAATGATTCGGTTGACCGAGGAGCAGCCGGAGCTGGAATTGAAGACGTTGGCGATCAATATTAACAAGGGATACAATGAAGAATTGAAGAGAAACTGCCAAGATTTATACGGATATATGGTATACGTGGATAAGGTGAGGGAGTTCGCGAAGAATCATCCACTAGAGAAAGCGGTGGAGATGGCAATCACATACTGTATCCAGAATGATATTCTGGCAGAATTTCTTTTAAAGCGGCGCACGGAGGTAATGAGTATGAGTATCTTCGAGTATAATCAGGAAGAGCATTTTCGCCAGATTGCGAAGGAAAATCAGGCGGAGGGAGCAGAGAAGGCCACGCTGGTTTATCTCAGAAACCTGATGGAGACGTTACAGTTGACGGTAGATCAGGCTTTTGATGCCTTGAAGATTCCGGAAGAAGAGCGGAAGAAGTACAGCAAGATGTTGAAATAATAATTTATGGCGATTAACGGCGGGGGATTTTCCCCCGCTGTTAATCATTTTTTTACTTCGCTGATGCGTATAAGATTGCGGGAAAAAGGGATGCTCCCGCAAAGCGCAATGTATGTAAATCATTGGTTTTTGCGGGAGTCCTTTCTTTAGGAGCAGGAATGGTTAAATTTTATTATATTTGCTGGGTATTTCACCTACCAGTTTGGTAAATGCCCTTCGGAAAGCCCTGACATTGGCGTAGCCTACGAGTTCGGAGATTTCTGTCAGGGTGTATTCTTCGTTGCTCTGCATCAGATTTATGGCCTTGGTGATCCGATAATGGTTGATGTAATCCAAAAGTCCTTCTCCGGTGCTCTCCTTAAAGACGCGGGAAAGATAGGCAGGATTGCGCTCAATCGCATCGGCAATGATGCTGACGCTTAGCGTCTGATCGGCGTAGTGTTCTTCCACATATTTTCGTATGGTGGATACAATACCCTTTTCCTCTGACTGCCATCTCTGAGCAATCTCGCTGCAGACGTAGACCAGCATTTGATGAAAACAGCACTTCAGTTCCTCGTTATCTCCGGCCTGCATCAACGGCATGATGGTATCCAATGCCCTCATCTGCTGGATGGGATCGGAAATATAGTTGTTGAAAATGGACAATACCTGAGTGAAGGCGTCAAAAACATAAGTCCTTTGAGTTGAAAGGGGCTTTACGTATGGAGGCAAAGATACTGGTGGACACATTCAGTGCGGCCTTCAGATCGCCGTCCTTGACTGCCGCGTTCAAATCCTTCTCAATCAAATCCCAGGTTTGATCCAGAACCCGTCGCATGTCCATGGCATACGTGTCGATGAGTGCACTGCCTCCGGAGATTATCTGTTGCTCAAGGGTCTCCATAATCTCCCGATAGAGAAAGGTGCAGGACTTGAGGTTTTCTGCCGATCGGCTGACAACGCCTATCACCTCTAATTTCCATTTTTCGCTCAGCAGACTGCATAGGTAATCCACCTTTTCCAGGGCAAAAGCTCGCCAGGTTTCTGTATTATGTAGCTCCAGCAGATAATAGATAAAACGGCCGTCCTCAATGTGGTAGAAGGTATATTCGGAAAATAACCTTATCGGATGGAAAACGATCGCCGGAAGAATTGGTGAGCGAATACAAAAAGAGAGGGTATTCTGTGCTTGCGATAACTGATCACGAGGCGCCTTATGATCACAGTGATCTAACCACACCGGATTTTTTATTGCTGACCGGTTATGAGGCGTATATCAGACCAACGCAAAATTGCAAATTTAATCTGTTTATTCCGGAAATTCATTTGAACCGGTTTGCAAGGGAACCGCACAACACGACGTTTATCTGCTATGATCCTCACAGTTGTAAGTATATG
>JAFSBP010000128.1 GCA_017437205.1 Lachnospiraceae bacterium | reverse complement strand
GGGAAGCTCGGTGTTTTCATCGCAGCGGGGGCGGAAGGTGTAACGAAATTTTCCTTCACCAAACAAGTCGAAGGGCGTGATCATGATGATACAGGTGTTGTTCAGCTCATTGAAGCTGACGGTACCGGGACTCAGCAGAGAAGAGTCGATGAGGCTCTGATAGTAGCGGCTGCGTTTGATCAGATCATTCCGATACTCGGCCTGCATCTCCGTGTCGTAGACTGTGCCCTGATTATCCAGTGCATAAACGTCCAGACGAATCGACCGCAGCCAGGGGGCGGTGCGAACCTCCTTCTCTGTCTGGCTGGGCACGAGGAGTTTAAGGGTATCCTGTCCCAGAATGATCTGGAGTGCTGCCTCGTGAGCTTCAGGAATGTCCATGGTCTGGTCAAACAAAAATTTGTCCAGCAGTGTTAAATCGCGCAATGGTTTCATGTGTTCCTCCTTTAATTATATACAATGCAGAATAAATCTGCAAGGTGGTTGCTGAAATTTGTTCGCAGAAAATTATAAATATAGTAACTATTCAGCCCCCATTCGCAAAATCGCATCTGCGATGCTTTCCTTTTGCTCATGTGGTTACTTCGCCATATGAATGTATGAAAACAGCCCTTTGTAAGCAAGCTTACACGGTCTTTATTTCATACATTCGCATGGCTCTGAATAGTTACCAAATACACAGCAAAATCAAGACCAAACATGGTCGGGCAGGATGTTCATGATCCGGAACAGGATTGAACGAAAAAATAATGAAATGAATTTGAATGGCGGAGAGCAGAACGTTCTCCGGATAGGGATATTATAGGGGATGGGGAAGAAAAATGCAAGTAGAAAAATAACGGGGTGTTGCGATTCAATTGAAGTTTCAGGGAAGTAGTGAGAAATTCGCGCACTATGTAGGCGGGCTCAGTAGTCGGCGGCCAATTGCCGAAAAAGTTGAGCCCAATCTATAGAAAGCACCGTGCGAGGAGGAAGCCGCGAACCTTCCCTCATTGGCAGATCAGAGGGTGAATCGTAAAAAAGCATCGGTGCAAATATTGCGCGTTATATTGTGAGGGGAGAGGAGAAGCATTTGACCCTTATATCATATTGTATGGAGAAACGGGGAGCGGTGTGACCGAAAAGATTTGTAAGAATAAAATCTTGAAGAAATGCATATTACAAATGCACGTATTGAAATAACTATACTTTTTTGGTAAAAATGTGTTGAAATAACTATATTTTCTATATTAAAACGTATTGAAAAATCTATAATGGAAAGTATGCGTGTTTGCTTGAAGGGGCGCGACGTGTTGGAAAGACAACTATTGCCGAGGAATTTGCCATTATGTCATAACGGCAGCAACCGGAAAACAAAAGACGAGAAGAGATGAGGAACGCCTGTTTGAATTGATTGAATCGGGACTTGTGCTACCCTGTTATAATGTATTAAATCCGGGGGTTTCACTTTCACAGACCAAGGACATGGACTGTTTTAAATTATATTTGTCGGATATAGGCTTGTTTATTACAATGCTTTTTAATGATTCACAGAATGGTATTGCAGATATTTACCGAAAACTTTTAAGTGATACCTTGCCGGCAGATTTGGGATATTTATATGAGAATGGGTACGTTAAAATTAAAGCCGATATATATGACCATTTTTTTGCTAAAAAATTTGTAATAATGTTGGGGGCAAATACTATTGCTCCCAACATTATTGTAATAGCGGATATCTTTACATACAAATAGTTTTACAGCTTACTTTGCTTCATAATCAACAGTCTTTGCCCTACCCGCAGCTCATCACTGCTCAGTTGGTTCATCATCCGGATTGAGTCCACCGACGCGTGGAACCGTTTTGCCAGCTTCCAGAGGGTGTCACCCGGCTGGACCACAACCCCGACGAGCCCGGGCATCTGATGAATCTTTTCTTCATCGAAGGGGGATTCGTCTACCCGCACGATCAGCGGACAGGTAAATTGCCGGCGCACTAAGGTATCTGCGCGGACTGCAGCCTTGATCTCCAGTTCATTTCCGCCCAGCATCATTGCATTCAGAAACTCTAAGGAAGGATCAATGCGGTACAGGCAGTCGCTGTCAATGCCGGAGGCATCAATGGTATAGCTAAACGGTAAGAGACCGGTGACGGAGCGGATGGGGACGGCATCGTCCGCGGTGAGAAGCAAAACCCTCACGGAGAGTGTTCCCTCCAGTGCGATTCCTTCTTCTGTCAGGTGCTGTTCGTCGATGTTTACCCTGCCTTCGGCGTGGATGATCTGTAGGATGCGGTCATCTGTCTGGACGTTCAACTTGCCGTTCACCTTAATGTTGGCGCTGTTTCGTGTCAGAATGTTTTCCAGTTCTGCCAGATGATACTCCGGTGTGAGCTCCCGCTCAGGGGAGTAGAGGTCCGTCACAATGGAGAACCGCTCGGATTCGTAGAGGCGCATATCCAGATCGATAACGGCCTCGGTGGAGATTACCCGCAGTTCGCCGTCATAGTCGGCCTCGGCACGTATCATGCAGCTGCCGAGGCGCAGATCGCCGAAGGGGATCATCTCCTGGGAAGCGGCGGGCAGTTCAATGGTCTGATGAATGGGAAGTGTCTTTTCCACCCATTGGATCGGGATGTGTTCCGCCTCGCCCCGGTAGAGGCAGAAAATCTCCAGTTCGCCTTTTAAGGTGAGCCTGCCGTCGCCGCAGAGAAGTTCTGTGCCGCGAAGATTCCCAGAAGTCCACAATAATTGCCCGATGGTGGGGAGGGATGCGGGAAGATCAAATTCATCCTTAACGCGGCAGGTGTCCTTGTGGCGAAGTGATAATCTCGAAATTTCCAACGGTTCCCGGATGGTTTCGGCTGCGGCATCGGAGATATCCACCGGAAGATGATGGTCGGTAAGCCCCTCCGCCGTCAGCGTCAGCAGGAGGATCGCCTTCACACTGATCTTTCGGGAATTGATCACATCGATGGTCAGGTCTTCAATTTCGCCCTGTACCTGCAGGTAATCCCTTTCCTCCAGCCCTTCCAGATTGATCCGTTCGGAAAATTGAAGCCTGTCGGTGAGTGGGTCGGCAAGCCTGCCGCCGGGTGACTGATAGAGCACTTGAAAGTCAATCTGCCCGTTTACCTCCGCCTTGCCTGGGGATTTTCGCACGTCAGTGATGGTCAGATTTCCATGGTCTGCGATCAGGTGTTCAATGTCCGGCTGGACGTCCGGCACGATAAAGTCATCGTCCAGCGTAATCTGGGTGAGCGCAGTGCCGCGGACCGTCGCGGTATGTATGGTTTTTGTCGTTAATTCCATGATTCCTCCTAAAAGATATAATGTTTTGATATTTGAGTTTCTTTCGCCTTAGTTCATTTGAATACTACCGGCTCATCGCGGTGCTCCAGTTTGACGACCACAAAGGGGTAAGATGCCACTTTATGTGCCTGCTCGTCGGTGGACGGACCGAGAAGCTCGGTATCAATAACGATCACGTTGTCGGCCAGCCAAAGACCGTGGATTTGGTAAGAGTAGCCGCCGGTGGGTTGCTTTCCTGCGCCGATTGCAATGTAGAGGAAATTGCCGTCAGTGTAGGTGAGTGAAAATGCGGCGGCTTTTTTTGTTTCCAGAATCTGCAGGAGTTCTTTTGGGAGATCGTCTGCGGGGACCACTGTAAAATCCAGTGGCGTACCGGTTTCGTTTTTAGAAGCGTTGCCGCAGGAGCAAATGGTAATGACAGAGAGCAAGGCCAAAATCAGGCAAAGGTATCGTTTCATTGGAGCCTCATTGTGGATTCGTTGATTCACTTTATGAGTGTGAGAACTGGATTATGCATGGATTCTGCGGGTGAAAGGGGTATCGCAGCAAGGTTTTGTTGACAGTGGGGTGGCGGTGTGTTATCCTTAATGTTAGGTATATTTATGCACAAAAGGAATATTCAGAGTGGGTGGACAGATGAAAGAGAGACAGG
>JAFSBP010000127.1 GCA_017437205.1 Lachnospiraceae bacterium | reverse complement strand
TTTGCTTGGTGGTGTCCGGCAATGAGCAGCCTGCCGACAGCAACATCAAGGATCTGGTTGCTTATATTGAATACCTTAACTTTAATATAGTAGATAGCAAGTTGTATTCTGTGTTTGATTTGCTGTACCAGCAATACACGCAGCAGCGATTGGAATTTCTGCAAAAGCACAAGAAGGTTTCTGAGTATGATTCCGAGAATCTCATGTATGCGGCTATCAGTGATATGTTACAAGGCATGCCGGAGCTTCCGCTGAATGTGATCTGCCACCAAAAGGTACGTCTGCTTATTCGGGACTACGAGAAACTTACAGAAGAGGAGTGGCGCTACGCGACCCATCCCAATACCCATGTAGATTTGTTGATCTACAATCGCATCACCAAAGCGCCGGTATTGGCCATCGAAGTAGATGGTTTCCATTATCATAAGGAAGGCACCAGGCAAGCGGAGCGCGATCGAATGAAGGACAATATATTTGCAAAATACGAAATTCCTTTTCTTAGACTACCTACGAATGGTAGTAACGAAATTAAAAAGATCAGAGACATTCTATGCAACTAACAAAAACAGCGCTCCAACTCAAATGAAGTGGGGCGCTGTTATCATCTATATTGTGCAACATTTTTAGAAATCCCATGTAAATAAAGGCTTTTCTGCCCTTTTTCCGAGGATATAAGGGGTCTCCTGATAGACGTAATAATTCAGCCAGTTCGCGTACAATGTGTTCGCATGGCATCTCCATGACTTTACAGGCATCTGCTCCGGATCATCATTCAGATAATAATTCTCAGGAATATCCGGATTGATCCCCTTTGCCAGATCTCGGCGGTACTCTTGATCCAGAGTCATCTGATCGTACTCCGGATGTCCGGTTACAAATATATCTTTGCCACCTTTTCCGATAACCAGATAAGGTCCGGCAATCTCTGACTCTGCGACAATCTCCAAATCCGGATTCTTTTCGATGTCTTCGCGTCGAACGCCGGTATATCTGGACTGCGGCACCATAAAAGTGTCGTCAAAGCCTCTGATCAGCGGTGTCTTGCGATGAATCGGATAATGGGTATAAACACCGGAAATCTTTCTATCCAGCGAATATTTCTTAATCCCGTAGTGGTAATAAAGTCCGGCCTGTGCTCCCCAACAAATGTGCAATGTAGATGTTACATGAGTGTCGGTCCACTCCATGATCTCCGCCAGCTCCGGCCAATATTCCACTTCCTCAAATTCCATATGCTCCACCGGTGCTCCGGTGATGATCATGCCGTCATAATATTTCTCTTTGATTTGCTCAAAGGTAATATAGAACTGATCCAGATGGGACTTCGCCGCATTCTTCGACTCATAGGATTCGGTACGCATGAAGGTAACATTTACCTGCAGTGGAGTATTGGAAAGACTGCGAAGCAGAGCCAGTTCGGTCGCTTCCTTCAACGGCATCAGATTCAGAATTAGAATCTCTAGCGGCCGGATATTCTGCGCCATCGCTCTGGCCTCATCCATCACAAATATATTTTCATTTTCTAACTGCCGTCTCACCGGCAGATCATTCGCAATTCTGATAGGCATGTCAAAACCTCCTTAGATGCTTTTTAGTATACCAATAACCGATTCATCCGTCAACACTAAAGTTTTCCACTCATTATCCACCGATAATCCACCACAAATCCACAAAAAACTAACTACATTTCCACAGAATATTCTTAAAAATTGTGGATAACTTTAATTATATGTTGTTTTTTCCACATTTTATCCACAATCCACAATTTTTTGTGGATAAATAATTTTATATGAATTCCTTAAATTCCCCCGAAATTATTGTAATTGTATACTTTAAATGTTAAAATAAAAGAAAAGATGACATAAACGAGAAGAGGACGACCGATGGCAAGAGTATCAACGAAAGCAAATAAAAACATCTATCAAACGACGCGAGAGGGCTTAAAGCTTACCCGAGAGGCTGCCGGTGAGCTGTTGGAAGTCATTGCGCCGGAGCGGATTGAAAAGATTGAAAATGAGCGAACCATGCCGCACCCGGAAGAAGTGCTGATTATGGCACAGAAATATAAACTTCCTCGGTTATGTAATTATTATTGCGCAAACCAATGTCCTATCGGTCAGCAGTATGTGCCGGAAATTAAGGTAAAGGATCTGTCTCAGATTATTCTGGAGATGTTGGCCTCTTTGAATTCGATGAGCAAGGAGAAAGAACGGCTGATTGAAATTACGGTGGACGGTAAGATATCCGGAGACGAACTGAAAGATTTTGTAGCTATTCAGGATCAGTTGGAGAAGATATCCGTTGCGGTGGAGACGCTGCAGATGTGGTCGGAGCGGATGCTGGCAAACGGAGCTATCGACCGGGAGAAATATCTGGCTTATAAGGAGAGTTTGCAAAACGAAGAGGGCTAATTTGCTGTAATCGGAGAATTACGACAGTGTATTTTGCTAACATAATGATTTATTATATCTGTCAGATGGTATACAATGGATTTATAGATACTAACTATCCGTATTTTGGAAAGTGATTGGAGGGGACACAGTGAGACGTTTATTATTCATTCTTTTGGCTATGCTGTTAACGGTTTCGCTATTTGGGTGCGCGAAGCAGGAAAAAGTTTATACTGTTGACAAAAACGAGGTTGAGTTTCAGGTAGATACAATAGAAAAGACGATTTCAGATGGTAAAAATATCTACAAGTATGAATTTTCCGGGGACTCGTCTTCATACCACGCAAAGATTACTTATCCTAACGGTTCTTCGTACAGCTTTAGTCAGTCGGGATATACGGGGTCAGGCAGTTGGAGCGGTGATTATAATGATACGATTTATGTACCTGGTGATAAACTTATTGACATTATAGCAGAGGATGCGCCAAGGAAAGGAAATTCAGGCATGTTCTTCGGAAAACTTATACTGATCGCACTGGGACTTTTTGAGCTTCTTGCACCTGAAGCGTCGTGGTATATAAGTCATGGTTGGAAATATAAGGACGCCGAGCCTTCTGAGGCGGCATTGGTTTTTACTCGGATCGGCGGC
Source organism: Lachnospiraceae bacterium (assembly GCA_017437205.1). Taxonomy (GTDB): domain Bacteria; phylum Bacillota; class Clostridia; order Lachnospirales; family Lachnospiraceae; genus RGIG423. The sequence goes on along the minus strand of JAFSBP010000127.1, from coordinate 412 downwards.
GGTATTGTGATCGCAGTGGGAATCATTCTTTTGTTTGTATAAGCATATTGGGGGGTAGAGATGAAACTTTTATTTAAACAGAGATTTTTTTCGTGGTTTGACAGTTATGATATTTTTGACGAGGCAGGAAATGTTGTCTATACGGTCAAAGGACAACTGGCTTGGGGGCATTGTCTGAAAATCTATGATGCCCGGGGAGTTGAAATCGGCACGGTCAGAGAGAGGGTGTTAACCTTTCTTCCGAAATTCGAAATGTACTTCGGGGATCGATATGTCGGGTGTATCAGTAAAGAATTCACTTTTTTACGCCCCAAGTTTAATATTGACTGCAATGGCTGGCATATAGACGGCGATTGGTTTGAGTGGGAATATCAGATATTGACTGCTTCCGGAAAAGCGGTGGCGCAGGTAT
>JAFSBP010000126.1 GCA_017437205.1 Lachnospiraceae bacterium | reverse complement strand
CATATGGGGAAATGATTCCGTCTATTTCGAAAGGAGACATTACAATGTGCAAAGTTGTAGAACAGTTCAGAAATGAAGGCCTGGAACAGGGACGTAAACAAGGACGCAAGCAGGGACGTAAGCAGGGACGTAAGCAGGGACGCAAACAGGGGCTTAAACAGGGACGCACGGATGAACAGAAAAGAATTGCTGAAAATATGGTGATTCAGGGTTTTGATGACACGCTGATCATCTCAGTCACCGGTATTGCTAGGGAGCGCCTTGACGCCATCAAGAGTAATGTCCGGAAGTCTGAATAAAATAATTGATTGGCCAGCGCTGTTGGTAATCCATCAGCCCTGGCCAACTTTTAACTTCAATCTTCAAACACTTCTGCTGCCTTTTTCAGTTCTTCCCTTATCTTAAGATGTTGAGGACAAACCTTCTCGCACTTTCCGCAGCTGATACAGTCGGACGCCTTTCCCTTGCCTTCCGTCCGCATTGCATACCAGTCTTTGCCGTTCCAGCTATGATATCGCTTCTTGGTGTTGCAGAGAGAGAAGATTCCCGGAATCGGAATCTTTTTCGGGCAGCCTTCTACGCAGTACGCGCACGCAGTGCAGGCAATGCTGTCCTGCTTGTTCAAAATCTCGCGCACCTTCTCGACCGCCTCGAACTCTTTTTCACTAAGAGGTTTAAACTCCTCCATGAAGCTCACGTTATCCTCAACCTGCGCGAGTGTACTCATTCCGCTTAAGACCATGAACACCTTCGGGAAGGATGCCGCAAAACGGATCGCGTAAGATGCATAGCTTCCGCCGCCCAGCTCATCCAGCACGGTCTTTCCCTCATCGGGAAGATCCACCAGATTTCCGCCCTTCACCGGCTCCATTATCAGTACTGGCTTATCATGCTTCTCGCAGACCTGATAGCACTTAAAGCTCTCCACCTTAGGATCATCGTAATCCACATAATTGAACTGGATCTGGACTACCTCAATCTCGGGGTGTGCAGTCAATATCCGGTCCAGCACCTCCGCCTTATCGTGGAAGGACATGCCCATGTGCTTAATCTTACCCTCAGCCTTCAATGCTCTCAGCTGCTCAAAAGCCTGACAACTTTCGTATTTCGCCAAGTTGCCCGATCCCACCGCGTGAAGCAGATAATAATCGAAATAGTCCACGCCACAGATCCCCAGCTGCCGCTCGAAGAACGGCCTGACATCCTCCGGCTTCTGAATATACCCGCTGGTCAGCTTATCCGTCAGCACATAGCTCGTTCTCGGATAGCGATCCACCAGACATTCTTTCAGTGTCGGCTCACTCTTCTCGCCGATATATCCGTGCGCCGTGTCAAAATAGGTAAATCCGGCCGCCAAAAATCGGTCGACCATCTCCTTTGTCTGTTCAATATCTATCTCTTTTCCCTGCATAGGGAGCCGCATAAAGCCAAAACCCAGTTTTTTCATCTGATCACCTCCGAAAAGTAAAGGACTGCCGCTCCGATCGCCGTCGCAAAGGCCGCCTGCTCCGGGATCACGAACTTCACTCCGTGAAGCATACCCACGCCATCCAGGATTTTCTGCGCCTGTGGTAGGGTCGCCACAGTTCCGGTCACCACAACTTCACGAATATCCGTATTCTTGCAGGCGAAAGCCGCCAATGATCCGGCCGTCTCAAACACCATGTTAATCAGACCGGCAGCCATATCTTCCTTCGTCGCTGTACTCTCCACCTTGCCGAAGTTCGCTGCCGTCACATGAGGTGGCAGTGATGGAATCTCCTCATCACTGATATCGCAGATTGCCAGATCAACCTGTCTTAAACTTCCTTTCTCCGCCATCGCCACGATAGCGTCAGTATGAGTCTCTCCCAGCAGTCTGGAGGAAATGCCGGTGAGCGTTCCTCCTCCCACACCGCTGCCGCCGATGTGCCTGCAATCTTTTCCGGACACCATAACAAATGCCGTACCGGTTCCGATGCTGACCACCAGCGTCTCCTTAAGTCCGGTCAGCTCCTGCGCACCGAGGCCAATTGCCTCAAACTCCTTCACGCGAACCGTCGGGATCCCGTAAACATCCCCCTTCACCATCGTCGCCCCCACGCCGGTGAGCACAATAGCTTTCACCTCGGCAAGGGTCAGTCCACACTCATACAGTATGTGGCCGATCGCACCGTAAAGGGATGTGATCTGGTCCCCGGCCCTCACCTGAAGTGTCTTTATAATGCGCTTTGACTGCTCAAATGCCACGATCTTTGTGGTTGAGCCACCAATATCTACACCTAAAATTATGTTCATTGTTCTGCATCTCCTTATTGACCGCCGAAAATCGGCGATTAATACTTTATTTTATAATGATGTTGGGGTCAAAAGAGTTTGAAAAAAACTCCCTGACCTCTACATAGTACCTTGAAAATTTTACACAATGGGATTTTTATCCGATATTCAGATAATCAGCGGCAGATTGCAACGTATCCAGTATCACTCTTTTTATACCAACAGCGGATTTTGAGCATAATGCCCCAAGCCCTTTCGATAGGTAAAGAGCTTTCTAAAGTTCAATGCTCCAATTTTGCAGCCAAAGAAGAAGCGTCCGCGGATCAGTCCCCTCACCGGCATCCGGTCTGCCTGATACTGCCTGCGCAACAGGGAGGGTAAAGTCTCTACACCGTTTCGTAGTTTAAACAGATCCCGGAATTCTTTCGTTTCCATAAACCGCTGCTGTTTTGCACGCTCGTGAGACTTTATGGATACGATAACACTGCTGACACGATGGTAGATTTTTGCTTTGCATTGTTGTTTGTGTGGACAGTTTGCGCATTGATCT
>JAFSBP010000125.1 GCA_017437205.1 Lachnospiraceae bacterium | reverse complement strand
TGTGGGCATGCTTATTGGAAAACACAAGATGTCCCCGAAGTTGAGCCCGAAGAAGTCCATCGAGGGTGCCATCGGCGGCGTTGTCGGTGCGGCGGCGTTGGGTGCGATTTTTGGAAGTATATTTGAGCGCTATCTGTCAGATGCATTGCAGGTACCGGCACTGGACTGTGCAATCATTTGCCTTGTTGGTGCATTAATTTCCATCGTAGGCGATCTGGCGGCATCTGCGATTAAGAGAGATCACGGTGTGAAGGATTACAGTAATCTGATCCCCGGTCACGGCGGTATTTTGGACCGATTTGACAGTGTGATTTTTGTGGCACCTGCCATCTACATCACGATTTATCTGTTGAATAACGGAGTGGCAAATCTGATTAAGTAGATTTAAAGATAGTTTCATAGATACGATTGATTGGAGAATATAATGAAAAGACTTGCAGTTTTGGGGTCTACCGGTTCCATCGGAACCCAGACACTCGAAGTAGTGAGAAATAACGGAGATATTCAGGTGACTGCGCTGGCGGCAGGCAGTAACGTGAACGCCATTGAGGCACAGATTCGTGAGTTTCATCCCCGTATTGCGGTGATGTGGGATGCAGATGCTGCAAAAGAGCTGGCTGTCCGCGTGGCAGACCTTCCGGTGCGTGTGCTTTCCGGGATGGACGGCCTGATTGAGGCTTCTACCGCTGACGATGTAGATATTGTACTGACGGCTGTGGTGGGAATGATCGGTATTCGTCCGACCATTGCAGCGATCAACGCGGGCAAGGACATTGCCCTTGCAAATAAAGAGACGTTGGTGACGGCAGGTCATCTGATCATGCCGTTGGCGAAGGGGAAGGGTGTGAGAATTCTTCCCGTGGACAGTGAACACAGTGCTATTTTCCAGGCATTAAACGGAGAGAACCCGAGGGAAATCGCCAAAATCCTGTTAACTGCCTCCGGAGGGCCATTCCGTGGCTGGACGAGAGAACAGATGAGGGATGTGCGCCCGGAGAATGCGTTGAAACACCCCAACTGGGCAATGGGAAGAAAAATCACCATCGATTCCTCCACCATGGTAAACAAAGGCCTGGAAGTGATGGAGGCGAGATGGCTGTTTGATGTGAAGATGGATCAGGTTCAGGTGGTAATCCAGCCGAAGAGCATTATTCACTCGATGGTAGAATTTGTGGACGGCGCAGTCATTGCCCAGCTTGGCACCCCGGATATGAAGCTGCCCATTCAGTATGCGCTCTATTATCCGGAGAGAAGATACCTTCCCGGAGAGAGGCTGGACTTTTGGAAGCTGAATCAGATTCAGTTTGAGGCACCTGACATGGAAAATTTCCGCGGCCTTAAACTGGCTTATGAGGCCGGAACCACAGGCGGCTCGCTGCCGACGGTTTACAATGCGGCGAACGAGTGGGCGGTCGGGAGATTCCTCGATTACCGAATCAGATATTTGGATATTATTGAAATTATAGAAAGCTCGATGGCGCATCATCAGGTGATCGCAAATCCCAGTCTGGAGGAGATTCTTGCGACGGAGCGTGAGACTTACGCCTACATCGAGAGCAGGTGGAATTGATTATGAGTTTTATCTATACATTGCTGATTATCAGCTTGATTGTGGTGGTCCATGAGTTTGGACATTTGCTACTGGCAAAGAAGAATGGAATTGAGGTTGTGGAGTTCTCCGTGGGCTTCGGACCGACGCTGTTTGCCTTTGATCACGGCGGAACAAAGTATTCACTGAAATTGATTTTATTTGGCGGTGCCTGCCAGATGACCGGAGAAAATTTTCTGGAGGATGAGGCGACCGGCGAGGTTCCGGAGAATTCCATGCTGGCGAAGTCACCTTGGGCGCGCTTTAGCGTGATCGCTGCCGGCCCTATCTTTAACTTCTTGTTGGCGTTTGTGCTGGCAATCGTGATAATCGCGGTGGTGGGAGTAGATAAGCCGGTGGTGGATCAGGTTACCGCAGGCAGCAGCGCGGAGGAAGTCGGTCTGCAGATCGGAGATAAACTTCTGTCTATCAATGGAGAAAAAATCGTGATCGGACGAGACATTGATCTGTACCTTTTGACAGATCCCTTGTTGGGAGAGCCGGTGGAGATCGTTTGGGAGCGTGACGGTCAGAAATATAGTGCGACTATCGACACGGAAGTAGAGCGGTACATGATCGGTATCAGCTATTATCCGGATCAGGATGCAAAGCTGTCTGTCGTTACCGAGGGTTATCCCGCCTATGAGGCCGGTCTTCGTGTGGGTGATTTAATTGTTCGTATCGATGACACTGAGATCAAGAATGGAAAAGATATGGAAGCATATTTTAATGCTCACGAGATCGGTGAGAAATCCATGGAGATCGAGTATGTGCGTGGTGGCGAGCGTTTTGTGACCCAAATGACACCGAAGCTTTCAAAGTATTATGATCTTGGTTTTGCCTCCTATTATAGGGTAGAGGTTTCTCCTATTCAGGTGGTGAGATATGCCTTCACTGAGGTTCGTTACTGGATCGAAAACACTATTTCCTCCCTTGCGATGATGATTAAGGGGCAGGTGGGACTTGACGCGGTGTCCGGACCGGTGGGTGTTGTGTCTATCGTGGATACTGTAGTTGAGGAGAGCAGTTCTGACGGAGCAAAGTATGTGTTCCTGAATCTGTTGAATCTGACGATTCTCCTGAGCGCAAACTTAGGTGTGATAAACCTGCTTCCTATTCCTGCGATGGATGGAGGAAGACTGGTGTTTATCCTCATCGAGGGTATCACCGGAAAGCCGGTGTCCAGAAAAGTGGAAGGAATCGTCCATGCGGTGGGAATTATTCTTTTGTTTGTATTGATGGTGGTCGTATTGTTTAAGGATTTATTTGCGTTGTTCTAATATTTGGTGCTTGCTTTTTTAAACAGATTGTGCTAGACTTCGGTGTAACAGATTAGTGTGATAAAGTATACACGACAGCATAGTAGAAGGAGACGGTGAGATGAAAGTAGCAGTGATGGGATACGGTACCGTGGGAAGCGGTGTAGTAGAGGTGCTTTTTGAGAATCAGGAGCTGATCGCAAAGCGTACCAGCGAGGCGGTAGAGGTGAAATATATTCTGGATCTTCGAGAGTTCCCCGGAGATAGGTTTGAGGACAAAATCGTTCATGATGTTAATACGATCATGGATGATACAGAGGTTGGTGTCGTCTG
>JAFSBP010000124.1 GCA_017437205.1 Lachnospiraceae bacterium | reverse complement strand
TGCATCTCTATGTACTTCGTTGGCGGCAACCATCGGTACGGGCAGTATTGTCGGTGTTGCCACGGCACTTCGCATCGGCGGTCCCGGAGCTCTGTTTTGGATGTGGGTATCTGCCCTTCTCGGCATGGGAACTAAATACGCAGAGTCGGTGCTCGCGGTGAAATACCGCACACGTGACGAGAACGGTCACTACGCAGGCGGACCCATGTACTACATTCAAAACGGAATGGGCAAAAAGTGGATTCCCCTGGCAAAGGCTTTCGCGGTTTTTGGATTGATCACGGCGCTGCTTGGCTGCGGTACATTCCCGCAAGTAAATGCGATTACTGAGTCTATGAACAGTTTATTTCATATTCCCACATGGGTCAGTGGTTTGGTGATTGCTCTGCTTTCCGGTGCGGTTATTCTCGGAGGAATCAAATCGATTTCCAAGGTCGCAGAATTTGTTGTACCGATTATGGCGGTGTTTTATATCGGCGGCGCGATTGCAGTGCTGGGAATAAATATTGAAACCATTCCGGCCGTGTTTTCAGAGATATTTTCTGCGGCATTTAAACCTGCATCTGTTGCAGGCGGTGTCACCGGTACGGTTGTGGTTTCTGTGATGACTTCCATGCGCACGGGTATTGCCCGCGGTATCTATACCAACGAGGCAGGACTAGGAAGCTCGCCCATCGTTTCAGCTTCTGCGATGACAAACTCCTGTGTCAGACAGGGATTAATCTCCATGACAGGCGTGTTTTTTACGACTATTGTGGTGTGCACGATGACTGGTATGGTTATTCTTTCCTCAGGGTTGCTTGAAACATCTACCCTTGACGGCAGCGTGTTGGCAAGCCGGGCGTTCAGCATCAGTCTGCCGGGGAATATCGGTGAATATATTGTGACTATCGGCATTGTATTCTTTTCGTTCACGACTATCATCGGTTGGTGTTATTACGGTGAGCGCTGTGCGGTGTATCTCACCGGTGGCACGAAGGTTATCACGGGGTACAAGAGTGTGTACATTCTGATGCTGGTGATCGCGCCGTTTCTCGCGTTGGATGCCATCTGGACGCTTGCCGATATTACCAATGCATTGATGGTATTCCCGAATCTCATCGCGCTGTTGGCACTACGAAAGGATGTTGTGGTGGAGACGAAGCAGTTTTGGAAAGAGGAAAAAGACAAAAAATTAAAGAATTCTTAATAAATGCATTGATTCTCTGATAGAAAACAGGTATAATGACAGTGGTTTAAGTTGTTTTATGTGAACAATTTATGCCACTGTTTTGTATATGGAGGAAATATGGTGCAGAAGAAAAAACGCAAAAAGTGGATGAAGACACGTCATAAAGTGATCACTGAACTGGCCAGAGTGGTGATGACTCCCTATTTGAGACTGAAATTTGGCGTGAAAGTGGAGAAGTTTGCTGATCAGCAGAATCGTCCTTATTTGATCGTTCTGAACCATCAGACGGTGTTTGACCAGTTTTTTGTGGGTATGTCTTTCCGTGGACCGATCTATTATGTGGCGACGGAGGATATCTTTTCCAATGGTTGGGTGTCGAAACTCATTAAGTATGTGATCGCACCGATTCCGATCAAAAAGCAGACGACGGATGTGCAGGCAGTGATGAACTGCGCCCGGATTGCGAGAGAGGGCGGAACGATTGCGGTGGCACCGGAAGGGAACCGCACCTACAGCGGCCGCACCGCTTACATAAAACCTTCTATTGTGAAATTAGTCCGTGCATTAAAACTTCCGCTGGTGATTTATCGTATTGAGGGCGGGTACGGTGTTCAGCCCCGCTGGACCGATGTGGTCCGCCGCGGAAAGATGCGTGCCTATGTACATCAGGTGGTGGACCCTGAAGAATATAAAAAGATGTCCGATGATGAATTGCTTGCACTGATTCAGAATGGTCTAAATGTGGATGAGGCTTGTGTCAGCGGAACATTTTATCATAAAAAGAACGCAGAGTATCTGGAGCGCGTCCTCTACGTGTGTCCGAAGTGTGGATTGTCCGAGTTTGAGAGCCACGGGGATGTAGTTTCGTGTAAAAAATGCGGACTTACGGCACGCTACCTGCCGACGAAGGAGTTTGAGGGAGTGGGAGAGGAGCTGCCCTTCCGTTTTGTGGCAGACTGGTACGATTACCAGTGTGATTTTGTGAATAAGATGGACTATACCGCTTATGTGGAGACTCCGGCCTATGTGGATAAAGCTGATCTTTGGGAGGTGATCCTCTATCAGCGGAAAAATCTGCTGGCGAAGGAGATCGGTATCTCACTGTACGGAGACCGGATCGAGACCACTGCGTCAGACGGGACAAGGCAGGTATATCGGTTTGACGATGTGAGTGTGATTACAGTGCTGGGAAGAAATAAGCTGAATTTTTATGTTGGAGACCGCGTGTTCCAGCTAAAGGGCGCTAAATCATTCAATGCACTTAAGTACATGAATTTCTACTGGCGATATAAAAATACGATCGGAGAGAGTGAAGATGGAGAATTTT
>JAFSBP010000123.1 GCA_017437205.1 Lachnospiraceae bacterium | reverse complement strand
GCACCGGTGGTGATGAAGACGAGTGTGGCTGAAGGCCTAAAAGAGGCGCTTAAGATGAAGGGCGCGGAGGATATTCTGTTTATCGCCGGATCACTGTATCTGGTGGGCGAGGTGAAAGAGGCCCTTGCAGGACTTAAAGAGTGATATCCGAAGAGCCCGGCGGGAGAGGAGAATGAGATGATCAATTTTGAGGAAGAATTGGCGAAATATAAGCCCAGCAAAGAGATAGAAAATCTGGAGGATGAGTTATTTCAGCGTGATCTCACCGATATGACGGATATTTTGTTTCAGATGATGCAGCAGGGCGGCGAGAATAAGACCGAGAAAAAGACAGAAAAACGGTCTGTAAAGAGCAAAATACAGGAAAAGGATAAGGCATGAAGTGTTATTGGTGCGGCGGTCCGTTGGACAGCCATGATAAATGCCCCAGATGTGGGCAGGAGGTTGCGTTATATAAGAAGATTTTGCGCATTTCCAATTCCTGCTATAACCGAGGCCTGGAGTTTGCAAAAGTGCGAAATTTGAGCAGCGCGATTTTCTGGCTGCAACGGAGCCTTAAATGGAATAAGAACAACACTCCGGCGAGAAATCTGCTGGGTGTGATTTATTATGAGATTGGAGATGCGGCGGACGCATTGGAGGAATGGACGATCAGTGCCTCACTTCAACGTGAGGATAATGAGGCCTTCCATTATTTGAGTTTGATTTCGGCCAGACAGGCCAGAGTGGATAATATAACCAAGGTGATCCACAAGTACAATCTTGCACTCTCTTACATTCATGAGGATAGTGAGGATCTTGCAATCCTGCAGGCAAAGCAGATACTGAATCGAAACGCGCATCATGTGAAAGCGCATCTGTTGTTGGCCCTTCTCTATATGAAGAAGCAGTCCTATGCAAAGGCAGAAAGAGTGCTTCGCAAAGTGCTCAGGATCGATGCGGGAAATGTGACTGCGCTCCGCTATCTCAGTGAATTACAGGAGGTAGCGAAGCAGAAAAAACTTCGGGCGCAGAAGAAAAAGCAGGAGCTCATTCTGCCTCAGTCCGGAGAGGAAGAGTCTCCCTACCAGGACGATGTGTTAATCCCGGCTTACCGGGAGACGACCGGTAGCTGGAGAGTTGTATTTCTCATGGTGATGGGTGTGCTCATCGGAATTGTAAGTACTTTCTTTTTGATTTTTCCGGCGAGGGAGCGGAGCTTGCGGGAGGAGGCGAATGCGGCACAGAAAGAGTATTTTGCCTCATTAAATCAGCTTCGTCAGGAGGTTGAGCACCTTGAAGGCGGTGCGGACGCTTGGAAACAGGAAAAGGAAGCGTTGCTTGCCCAGATAGAGACCTACGTGCAGGCCGGGGCGGAACAGAAGGAGGAGATGGAGAAGTTCGATCAACTCCTGACAGTTTACGGATATAAGTTTGCAGGAGACGATTTTCATGCGATGGAGACATTGAAGCAGATTGACCCGCAGGGAGAACTGTCAGAGCAGTTTCTATCATCATATCAGGCGTTGGTGGCAGAGTACTCTACGGAGGGGGTAAATCGACTGTGCAGCAGCAGTATTACACTCTGCGCGCAAGGGCAGTTCGAGACCGCGAGAGATCACCTATTGATGGTCCTTGAGTGGAACGGAAATTACCCGGAGGCAATCTACCATTTGGGGCTTTGCTATTGGAATCTGTCGGATCAGAAGACGGCAGTCACGTATTTTAACCGCATGGTGACGGAGTATCCGGACCATGAACTGACTGTGGAGGTACAAAAACTGTTGGCACAGGCCGGGCAGTGATAACTGAATAACGATTGTAGAATCAGACACTTATACGAAAGAAAAAATCTTTCGGGCAGGTGTCTGTTTTTTTGCGAAAAATGTAGAAATAAGGAGGTATCGCGATGGAGAAGCAGAGCGAGACGTATGTGGCAGGCGGGGTTTTGGTGATCCCCATGCCGAGGGAATTGGATCATCACAGCAGCGCGGAAATCAGGGATAATCTGGATATGATGCTGGCGGCGCGGGGGATCCGCAAGGTGTTGTTGGATTTTTCGAAGACAGAATTTATGGACAGCGCCGGAATCGGCGTGGTTCTGGGCAAATACCGGCGGGTAAAAGCCTTCGGAGGGCAGGTATCTGTCTGTGGTGCCAACGATCGGATCATGCGGATCATGAAAATGTCGGGAATCGGTCAGATTGTGACGTTTTACCCCACACCGGGACAAGCATTGGAAGCAAAAAGATAAGGAGGAGAAGAGGATGGATAAGGATATGAGAGTAGGAACTGAGGAGAGAGTTAGTGTGGAGTTTGAGAGCTATTCCCACAACGAGCAGTTTGCCCGGGTGGTGACGGCAGTGTTTGTTGCCAGACTAAATCCGACACTGGAGGAATTGGAGGACATTAAGACCGCAGTTTCCGAGGCGGTGACGAACTGTGTGATTCATGCCTACGAAGATACCGTAGGAATCATCCGCATGGAGCTGGAAACGCGGGAGAAGGAACTCACCGTGAGGGTGAGAGATTGGGGGCTGGGAATCGCCAACATTGACCGGGCAAGAGAGCCGCTCTACACCTCAAAGCCGTCAAAGGATCGGTCGGGGATGGGCTTTACATTTATGGAGACGTTTATGGATCGGTTGGAGGTGACTTCTGAGGAAGGAGAGGGAACGATGGTGGAGATGAAGAAACTGATCGGGGAAGCGAATTTGGAGTATAAGGCAGTATAACGTTTGGGAGATCCTGCGCATGGAAGAAAATATAGCACTGATAAGGCAAGCACACGCGGGGGATAAGGAGGCCAGAGATCGGCTGGTATCGGAAAATATGGGACTGGTTTGGAGCGTGGTGAGACGCTTCCTGGGCAGAGGCTGCGAGATGGAGGATCTGGTGCAGATCGGAAGCATAGGGCTCATCAAAGCCATCGACAAGTTCGATCTGGGCTATGAGGTGCAGCTGTCCACCTATGCGGTCCCCATGATTGCCGGCGAGATCAAGCGGTTTTTGCGGGACGATGGAATGATCAAGGTCAGCCGTTCATTGAAGGAACTTTCTTTGAAGGCAAGGACGGCGAGAGAGGCGCTAAACATTCGATTGGGAAGAGAACCCACCTTGGAGGAACTGGCCGGCGAGGTGGGAGCTGCAACAGAAGAACTGGCTGCGGCATTGGAGGCAGATGCGGAGGTGGAGTCATTAAACAAAACCATCTATCAGGGCGACGGAAATGAGATCTATCTGATCGATCGTCTCCCGGAGGAGGGGAGGGCGGACGAGGCAGTGATCGATCGCCTGGCACTTCACAAGCTGATCCGCGAATTGGAGCCGAAGGAGAGGCAGATCATTGTCATGAGATATTTTCAGGAAAAAACACAGACACAGATCGCCGGAGAACTGGGAATCTCACAGGTGCAGGTGTCGCGATTGGAGAAACGGATTTTGGCAGCGATGCGAAAAAAGATCAGTTGATGAATAAAAACAGTCGGTTGCGGTTCATACTAATTTCAACTTGGT
>JAFSBP010000006.1 GCA_017437205.1 Lachnospiraceae bacterium | reverse complement strand
GCCGGAGTGTACTCTATATGTCCGGGGAGGAATCCCTGCGCCAGATCAAGCTGAGAGCAAACCGTATGGGTGAATTTGCTGGGGATCTGAAGTTTTTGTGTGAGACATCTCTTAAGACGATTCAGGACATCATTGAAAGAAATCGCCCGGAGATTGTGGTGATCGATTCCATCCAGACCATGTACAGCGAGGACGGAACCTCTGCTCCGGGAAGTGTCAGCCAGGTGAGGGAGGCGACGACGGTCCTGATGAATCTGGCGAAGGGCTTGGGAATCAGTATATTTATCGTCGGTCATGTGACGAAGGAAGGTGTGGTTGCTGGACCGAGAGTGCTGGAACACATGGTGGACACAGTGCTCTATTTCGAGGGAGATCGCAGTGCGACTTATCGCATTCTCCGTGGGGTGAAGAATCGTTTCGGTTCCACCAATGAGATCGGTGTGTTTGAGATGACTCAGACAGGACTTTCTGAGGTGGAGAACCCTTCGGAATTTATGTTAAACGGAAAACCGGAAGACGCTTCCGGATCTGTGGTTGCCTGCCTGATGGAGGGAACCAGACCGATTCTTTTGGAGGTGCAGGCCTTGGTTTGCCGCAGTAATTTCGGTATGCCCAGAAGAACCGCGGCGGGAGCAGATTATAATCGAGTAAACCTATTGATGGCGGTACTGGAAAAGCGTGCAGGGATACATCTCGGTGATCAGGATGCCTATGTTAACATTGCCGGAGGCATGCGGATCAACGAGCCGGCCATTGATCTGGCTATCGTGATGGCACTGGCATCCAGCTTTAGAAACAGTGCGATTGACGAGAAGACGGTGATTTTCGGTGAGGTCGGTCTTGCCGGTGAGGTGAGAAGCGTAAGCAGTGCAGAGCAGAGAGTCCGTGAGGCGGCGAAGCTGGGCTTTAGGCGCTGCATTTTGCCGAAGAGTTGCGTTGCAAAACTGGGCGATGTGTCAGGCATTGAGGTGGTCGGTGTTGCGAATGTGAGAGAGGCGATTGAATTATTGTAAAATGGTAAAAGCACTTTCTGAGCCCCTGAGGCATAAATTGTAGATAAAGGGCCGGAAAGGAACATTCGGATTGCAGACGTTTTTGAAACCCCTGAAAAGTGCGGAGGAGAGAAAGTATCTGAATGAACTGGCAGAGGGAAGTGCGAAGGCCCGGGAAATGCTGATTCTTCACAATATGCGTCTGGTTGCCCATGTGGTAAAAAAATATGCACCCACCGAGAGCGAGGCGGAGGATCTGATCTCCATCGGGACGATAGGTCTGATCAAGGCGGTGGACACGTTCGATGTAAAGCGTGCCAGCAGGCTGGGAACCTATGCTGCCAAATGTATAGATAATGAAATCCTGATGCATCTGCGCGCGGAGAAAAAGCGTAGCCGTGAGGTGTCACTGTTTGAGCCTATTGGAACCGATAAGGAAGGAAATGTGATCAGCCTTGTTGACATCATTGAGTCAGAGGATGAGGATATTTTAGAGACGGTGGCAGTACGGCGACAGGTGGAGGAAATATATCGCAATCTGGAGACATTGCTTCCTGAGCGGGAAAAGCAGATTATCAGTCTTAGATATGGGTTGTTTGGACAAAAAGAAATGACGCAGAGGGAGATTGCGGAGCGCTTGGGAATCAGCCGTTCTTATGTGAGCCGGATTGAAAAGAGCGGACTTAGCAAACTGAGAGCTGCGATGGAAAGTAAAATAGAAAAATAAATTGCACAAATGACTAAAAGGAGGCGGCTTATATGAGAAAAGAACATTATTTTCTTCCTTCGGGAGATGGTAAGACGAAACTACACGTAATCGTTTGGGAACCGGATGACGGCGAAATCAGGGCGGTGCTTCAGCTGGTGCACGGAATGGCAGAACACATTGATCGGTATCATGAGTTTGCCGCCTATTTGACTGAACACGGGATTGCGGTGATTGGTCATGATCATCTGGGTCATGGACAGTCCGTGACGGACAAAAAGGAACTTGGATTTTTTGCCGAAAAAGACGGCCATCGTATCGCGCTGGAGGATATTTATCGTGTGACCTATTTTGGCAAGGAGCGATTTGTGGGCAAATCGTGGTTTATCCTCGGCCACAGTATGGGATCGTTTATGGTGAGAAGGTATCTGACCAATCACAGTGACGAACTTTCCGGTGCTATCGTAATGGGTACCGGTCAGATTCCAGCTGCGTTGGCAACTGCCGGAAAGATGATGGCGGGACTGATTAAGACGATGAAGGGAGATCATTATCGAAGCGGTCTTCTGTTAGCGATGTCCACCGGAGGATATAACAAGGTGTTTGAGCCGACCCGAACTTCTGCGGATTGGCTTTCACGCAATGAAGAAAACTGTGACCGCTATGTGGCGGATGAGTTGTGCGGATTTACCTTTACCACCGCTGCATACCGGGATTTCTTTACAGTGCTTGCTGAGTTGGCCGCCGGGAAGGGATATGACCGGATCCGCCGCGACCTGCCGATTCTCTTGAATGCGGGAGAAAAAGATCCGGTCGGCGGAGCGAAAGCTGTTCCGAAGGTGTATGATCAGTATAAAACGATGGGGATGAAAGATGTCACGCTTAAGCTTTATCCTGAGGATCGGCATGAGATTTTGAACGAGCTTGATCGCGGGAAGGTGTATGAAGATATTCTTGCTTGGATAGCTTCTAAGCTCTGATTGTTTCAAATATATTACAAAATCGGCGCAAATGTTACAGCAAAATTAAGCTTGTATTACATTTGCGCCGAATCTATTGACATGCGAACGCCCTTTTTATAAACTTGAAGCATAAAATTCGATTCCAACAAAGACAATGTTTGGTATCGGTTGGGAAGGAGATTACCGATGAAAAAGAGATGTTCTTTTATCGTAGTAATGATGATATTGGTTATGGCTTTGACCGGATGCAAAAAGGACCCGTTTGCAGATATGACGACAGAGGCACCTGTTACCACGACGGAGGCCACCACCGAGGAGGTGACTGACGCACCCACCGTGGAGCCCACCGAGGCGCCTACCGAGGAGGTGAGGGAGGCTGGAAGCAGTATGCGCCAGCAGGCGTTTAGTGGAAACCGGTCTGGTGATGCGTTAAAAAAATATGGCCGGACGAAGTTTGACTCCACCTTTGCAAATATCGGATCGGCAAAAGGAATTACCTATATTTATGTGGGAGATGGTGTTGAAATCTATCATGATGAGAAGTTCGTCGGTTGGTTTGCTGCATGGGATTTCAGTGAGATGATGGAGATGAAGTCGGCAAGGGCCGTTGATCACAATAAGCTGGGCAGTTATCTTTCACACATGTTTGCAAATGATGGGGAAACGACACCGGTTGAGCGGACAACACTGTCTGATGGAGTTCTTTGTTATGAATTTAAGCTGAAACGCCTGACGGATGCCACAGATGTAGAGTGGCTGATGGAAAAGAAGCTGGCAACCTCCGAGACAGCGGCGACAAAGCGTTGTACCTATCCGGTGAGCATATATGCATACATGCCGAAAGATTCTTATGTTGGATATGTGTTGTATTTAGAGCGCAGCAATCTCGATTCTGACACCGCAGGGGAAATTGCAGGGGCTGTCACTTTTGCTGAGGATGCATTTACTGACAGCCGGTTGGTTCCGATGATGGAGAAAGGTATTCAGGAGACATATTGTGAGGTTGAGTTGAAGCTTCCCCATCAGACGGAGATGGCGGAAATCAAAGAGTGGTTTGCAGAGTATAATGGCGAGAAGATTCTACGGATCGCCGGGACGAAGGATGACAGTTACAGTCCGTCCACCTGTCCGGATGTGATCTTTTACAGTGCAGACGGCGCAGTGAGTCGCGAGGGGGCGTTGGCCACCATGTTTGAGGAGATTATGAAGCCACTCACCGTAAAGTCAGATACCCGACCGTTCACTGTGACAAAGTACGCGTTGGGCGAACAGAAACTGATTGCT
The DNA here is from genome assembly GCA_017437205.1 of Lachnospiraceae bacterium. Lineage (GTDB taxonomy): Bacteria > Bacillota > Clostridia > Lachnospirales > Lachnospiraceae > RGIG423. The sequence continues at coordinate 712 of JAFSBP010000006.1, read as the reverse complement.
TATGAAGACCGTGAGAACATGTGGATTCTTCCCTATCTGAACGGCTATTACGCATACGAAGGAAGTGACCTGGTGTCTATGGAGACTGTGATGCAGCATGAGAGCGACATCAAGGACGGAATGGTACCTTTTATGCGCCAGGGAAGCAACGGAACGTTCCAATTCATTCTGGTGAAGGAAGGCAATGTGTATCGTTTGCAGCGTGCTGTAAATATGGGGCTGGTAAAGGATGCGTTGGACTGGAAGTGATTCCACTACAGTCGGTCTGCTCAAATATAAATAGTGATAGGCATTAAGCCCTCCCATATGATATACTGGTCGTATGGGAGGTGTGTTTTTATGGAAACACGGAAGCTGCGTGTGTTGATAACGGTGGTTATCATCGTTAATCTGGTTGCGATTGCGTTGGTATTGTATCAGCCGAAGGACAATCGGAAGAGGACAGAGAATGGACAGTTGACCGAGACGGGAGCTTTGCAGTTTGTTACTCTGGCCATAGAGACGTGGAAGGGTGAACGGTCCGAGATTGAAAGTGTGGAGATTCATTTTGAGGAAGGATATGAGGCAGAGTTGAAAACGGTAAACGGTCAGTTGCTTTGGCAGTTTGATGACGTTTCCGTTACCGTCACGACCAAAAAGGGAAATGTGAGAACGGAACCATTCCATGTTAGGATTGACGCATATTCGGGAGAATCATTAGGCGCGAATGGTC
>JAFSBP010000122.1 GCA_017437205.1 Lachnospiraceae bacterium | reverse complement strand
GTAATCATCGTTTTCGCATTCGATGCCTCGATCGCCGCATCAATCTTCTGAAACCGTTCGATTAAATCCGTAATCTGCTGATACGCTGCCGCTGCCTCCTTCGCATACGTCTCGCGATCAACGCGCTTTGCATACACTTTCTCTTCATTCGGCTTAACCGTATCTACAAAGCTGGCCTTGGCAATCTTATCCGCTATCTTCTTCACCAATAAATCACGCTCATCCAATGCCTGAGTAACCAACAACTTATCTGCCATAATAAAATTTCCTCCCTCAAATCGTCTTCTGATTATATTTTAAGGGAGGAAAGTCATTTTGTCATTGAACTTGTGGATTAAAATTATGCGGCAGTTCTTTCATTTATCTTCGTATAATAAGCCATTATCCGGTTGTTAAGCGCTTCTCTCGTGCCGAAAGCCACGCTTTTCCTCTTCCGATTTCCACAGACCATATCATCAATCGAAAGTCCAAACAGCTCACTTAACGCATACAAATTATCAATTGTAGGCATGCTGATCCCGTTCAACCAGTGATAGATGCTCTGTACACTGGCAAGCCCCAAGTACTCCTGCACATCTTTCACCGTAAAACCTCGACAATCCATGATTCTTCTGAGATTCAAGCCGGTTTCTTTCTTATCAATCATTGGAAACATAAATTCACTCCTCAATAAAACGCTTTTTCTCACTCTCCGTAAGCATTGCTACTGAAACACCTTTTTGCGCTGCATATTTTCGCGCCCCTCTAAGATCCAGCTTAACCTTGGGAAGTTCGCTTGCTTTAATCGGTTCAGGCATTGATTCTAATGATTTGCAATATTCGCTGTAATTAAATTTCCTCATCGGTCCACTCATAGTCATATACCCTCCTTATTTCAGCCGCTTCCTTTTCATAAATCGCAATCTGATATGGATGCAACATTGCTATATGCTCTGCCTTAAACACCCTGCAATAATGATTGACCAACTCCCTGTTAGCCGCATTTCCAACAATAACTCCATCATATCCATATTCCACCGATTTATCTGCCGCTCTTGCGAATAAATGTCCACCGACACCGGAATATTTAGGACTATCACATACCATCTTATTATTCAACGGAGCAGCACACGTCCAAGCCACATATACCGCTTGATAATCATCGTTTCTACTTAAAGCAACCATTCCTTGTATATCTACAGTTCCTTTTACTACCAGTGCATATATTTCATGCCCTTGCAGTAAGTTCTCCCAATCGGTATACCATCCATTTTTCTTGTTAAACTTGGCCAAAAAGCTTTTTCTACGAATTCTAACAACCTCTGTCTGTACAAAATCTCCTGTCTCATTATCTCTCAAACAAGGTGTCAATTCATCAATCCAAACATTGAGCATTTCATCTTCCCCTTTATTATACCCTAAACCATTTTTCTTCGCAACCCGAATTCATCACTTTCTCCGCCTCATTCCTTAAATAAGTTGTTTTCGCATGAAATCACATTTTGTGATTTCACAGGTTCGCCTGATATGAATAAAAAACTGTTTATTCTCTTTTTTGTTTAAGTCACAATTTATGACTTTAGCGCCTATTCTACAATGCAGAAAACCACCCCAGAATTATTTCTAAGTATAATTCTAAGGGTGGTACTCATATTTGTCATTGAACTTGTAGCATAATATAAAAATTTAGTTTTTGTCGTATCGGGTACTTCCCTTTTCTATAGCACCTCATATATTGAGTAGGATTACACGCAAAACTTGTTAAAGTGAATACTGCAGATAAAGAGGATAAAATGATAATAAAAAGTTTCGCATTGCTATCTTCCGCTGCAATGTAAATTACTGCAACAGATGTCGCAAAGGATCCCAACACAAAAAAATGCTCCAAAATTCTCCATATAAGTGCTGCTCTCAACCATATTTTTGATAAATACCATGCATATTCATGCTTATTATATAAAAGTCCGGCGTAGCACTTAATTTGTTGCCACGCCAAATATCAAAACTTTGACTCGGTTCATCGACAATAATCATTAATGTGGCAATTCAAAATAACTTTATCCCCCATAAGAATTATATATTCCAATGTATTCCCAATCATCTCCGTAATAACCAATACGATATAATGCCTCTTTGCTAAAATCACCAGTTCCACTTACCAAAGGACTGACATAATAATATATATAATTCTGTGTTAACGCAATATCATATGCTACATCCTCTGTAATCGAAAACCCTACAAGTCCGCACGTTGTCCGAAACTCATCCGTTTGGAATATACCCTCATTAGTTGCTATAACCCACGAGTCTACGCTTCCATACGAACCATTTGTGATCTTGCCAATACCATACACTCTATACGGAAATGACGATGACATAATTTCAATTTCCTTTTCGTTTACAGCATCTAATTTCCTAATTACCGTTCCGTTCGATCCTGTACGTGTTATATATAAATAGATATAGTTGTCAACCATGACATAATTCGCATCTTTCATCACCCATCTATCCACATCGACGTTTTCGAGTTTAATTGCTTTCCCATTTTCAAAATCAATATAATATAATGTTTTAAAACCATAGCTATATGTAGAATATCCCTTATTGTAATATCCATAGCACGATAAATAAAGTCGGCCGCCAAACACACCAATAAAATCTACCGCTGGTGTCCAATCATTGCTTATTTTACTGCCGCTTATAAGTATTTTATTATTTTCAAAATTCAAATCGCAAAAGGTTATTTCAAGGTCATAAGTACTTGCACTTGCTTGCTTTGTTGTGACGTAGACAATACCTTTTTCTGTAGCGAAGAATTTTAAGCACGAATAACCAGTAATCCATTCGCTTCCATCGGTTTTTATTTTAGAAATAACGTTCTCTCGCAAATTGTAAAAATAAATCCAATCACCTATGATTTGTATATCTTTTCCTCTTACTTGAGAAGCCAAAACATATTTATTTCCCTCGCTATCTTCTTTACAAAGTTCATCATTCACAAAATAATACACCCAATCCCCTTGCTCTGTAACATAATTTAATGAGTTCAAGTTCCAAGATGTGTTTCCAATTGCGTTTTTTTCGCCTTCTTTCCAATCCGAAACAAACAAATCTTCTAGTGCAATTTCTTCCGTAGTTATTTCCTCAGTACTAACATCTTCCATAGAACCTTCACTTTCATTTTCGATCTGTTCTGTCGAGGTAATTTCTCCCTCCACATCTATGGCAGTGGAAACACCTTGATAATCTCCCACCCCCTCGCCACTGCAAGCCACTAAAGACATTACCATAATTACTATTAATGCCATGCTAATAATTCGTTTCATATCCATTACCCTCCTTTGTTACAATTTTACATTTTGTAATTCAATACATTTTATGACAATTTGTCATATTTGTCAAACCAGAATTATGACATAATGTCATTAGGTGATGATATGAAAAATCGATTAAAAGAATTGAGAAAGCGCAGAGGATATACACAGCTTTCTTTGCAAATGCAGACAGGGATAGAACAAGCCTTATTATCCAAATTTGAAACCGGTGAACGAATACCGCCGACGGAAACACTTATCCGCCTCGCGGAATTTTACGATGTGAGCATTGATTATATTTTATACCGGACGGACAACCCGGAAATAAACCGATAGCACAGGATAATTGTTTTAATTATCCTGTTTTTTCATGTCTCAAAGCACGCATAAACCGCCGACAGGTTTTCCCATCGGCGGCCAATTTGCTTTATGTATTCAGAATTACAGTCCTGCCAGCTCCAGCAGTGCGGGAACCTTGGACTCCCAACCCAGTGCCATGATATGTACACCCTGGCAGTAAGGCTTACACTCCTTGATGATGCGGGCAGCGATCTCAATACCGGTGATGCCGGCCTTGGTCTTTTCCTTGTCCGCTCTCAGTTCTGCAAGCATCTCGTCCGGAACGTGGATACCTGCTACGTTGTCGTTCATGAACTTCGCCATACCTGCGGACTTAGGGATAACGATACCCAGCTGTACGGGTACGCCGAACTGCTTTGCCTTCTCCATGAACTGGATGAACTTCTCGGGCTCGTAAACGGCCTGAGTCTGGAAGTACTCAGCACCTGCTGCTACCTTGCGCTCCATCTTTGCCAGCTGTGCATCAACGGAATCGCTGCAAGGGGATACAACAGCACCCTTTGCAAACTTCGGAGGCTCACCAACCAGCTTGTTTCCGCCCAGGTCTACGCCCTCTTCCAACAGCTTAATGGTGTGGAGCAGGGATACGGAATCCAGGTCGAATACAGGCTTTGCCTGAGGATGATCACCCATCTTGGTGTGGTCGCCGGTCAGACACAGAACGTTCTCAATGCCCAGCATTGCTGCGCTAAGCAGATCAGACTGCAGCGCGATACGGTTTCTGTCGCGGCAGGTCAGCTGATAGATGGGGGTAAGACCTGCATCCTTCAGCACCTTACAGGTAGCCAGAGATCCGAGACGCATAACGGAAGACTGGTTGTCGGTTACGTTTACTGCGGTAATTCCGCTGAGGTAGGTCTTTGCCTCCTCAACCAGATGATCAACATTGATTCCCTTGGGCGGGCCTACTTCTGCAGAAACTACAAATTCACCCTGCTTAAATAACTCAGTAATTTTCATTATTCTTCGCTCCTCTTCCTATTACTTTACTTCATCGTCGGTCGCGTAATTGCGTACCTGAGTCGGACACTTCATCAGATCAAGACGTCCCAGCTTCTCCAGACGTCTGTAAATGCGCTCCCAGCCACACTCCATGTTCGGGTCAACTTCGCACTTGCCGTTCTTGGAACCGCCACACTGTCCGTTCACCAGGCTCTTGGAGCATGCGGTGATGGGGCAGATGCCGCCGGTCAGGTTCAGGTAGCACTCTCCGCACTGGTCGCAGTCATGCTGTAACGGGGTCACGCCCTGATATCCGGGCAATTCAATGGTGTCGCAGGCTGCGCACACCTTCTTGTCCTCAAAATACTCTGCTACGGTCTGAACGCCAACGCCGCAGGAGAATACCAGGATGGTATCCGCAGCATCGATCTCAGCCATGTAAGGCTGAAGACGCAGCATCATATTCTTCGGATTACAGATATAATCGGTGGTAATAATTCCGGTCACTTTTCCGTCAGCCACCAGCTCTTTCTGGAGCTCCCCCGCTTCTTTCTCGGGAAAGCTGACTTCCTTGCATCCCTGGCAATTAATGATAAATGCTTTTCCGCTCACCAGTGATACGATAGTTTCCTTAGATTTTAATTGGGTAATTAACATATCACTTCATCTCCATAATCGCTTTTTTTCCGGCTCTGATCTTGCTGATCAACGGAATCTTAGAGGAACAGATGTATTCGCAGCATCTGCACTCCATACAATCTCTCACATTCTTCTCCAGCATGCCCTTCCAGTTGCCCTCGTCAGCATACTTTGCGAAGTACAGGGGGGACAGCTCCATCGGACATACATCCACGCAGCGTCCGCACTTGATACAAGGCTGCTCCTCGGTGTGATCGGTGTCAATGGCGATAAAGCCGTTGGATCCCTTCATCACGGGAATATCAATATCGGAAAGAACGAAGCCCATCATCGGACCACCGGCCTTGAAGGTGATCTCCTTGTCACCGACAGTTCCGCCACAGTAATCGATCAATTCCTTCGCGCTGGTACCGATCTTCACGATGAAGTTTCCGGGGTTCTTTACGCGCTCGCCGGTCACGGTCACGATACGCTCGATCAGAGGCATACCGGTCTTGATCGCGTCAGCGATTGCCTTCGTGGTGCTGACATTGCCCACAACCACGCCAACGTGTGCGGGAAGTCCGCCGCTGGGAACCTGTCTCTTCAATACGCGCTTGATCAGCATCTTCTCAGCACCCTGAGGATACTTCGTCTTCGCTACACAAACTTCAATATTTTCAAGGTCTGCAACCTTCGCCTGCATCACTTCGATCGCATCTTCCTTGTTATCCTCGATGACGATGATACCCTTCTCTGCACTGGTCGCCTTCAGCATCGCCTGGAGACCGAACACGATATCATCTGCGTAAGCTAAGAGCAGTCTGTGGTCAGCC
>JAFSBP010000121.1 GCA_017437205.1 Lachnospiraceae bacterium | reverse complement strand
GACGGAGAAAATCATGTCTGCGTTCCACTGAATCGCAGTGTAGAGAGCGTAGTCGGTGGCGGTGTCGCAGGCATGCAGCGTGATCACCATGTTGACATCAAAAGGTGTTTGAAAGCCGTTGATGTCACCTAACTCAAAGCGAAGTCCATCGTAGCCGTACTTTGTGGCAGTCTCGTTACATTTTCTGATTACGTCCGCCTTCAGGTCAAGACCGATCATCTGCACCTTCAGATGGCGGATTTCAGTCAGATAGTAGTAGAGAATAAATGTCAGATAAGACTTTCCGCAGCCAAAATCAATCACATTCAGCGTGTCGGTGGAAAGTTCCTTTACCGAGTCATCAATGATCTCAATGAATCGGTTGATCTGACGAAACTTGTCATACATAGTGCGAACGATTTTGCCGTCCTTCGTGAAAACACCCATATCGACGAGGGGCGGAATCACCGTTCCCTCCGAGAGAAGATATGATTTCTGACGATTATGGGAGGTGTCCGTCGCTGCGGGAGCAGATGTGGACGCCTTCTTTTTCTTTAGGGTAAACTCACCGCTTTTTGAGATTAACAGCATGTACTCCAGTTCATCGGTCCAGGCGTTCACCTGTCCATAGTGGGAAAAAGTCAGTTCCGCACAGCGTAAAGCCAACACCTCAGAACTTACATTTTCATGGAATACTTGCGTCTCTGTGTATTTGGAAATTTGATAACTATTCTTTTTTTGCTCAATAACGATCTTTTTATACTCTTCACTTTTTGTGCGTGGCTTGCTGATAATCAGCTTGCGCGGGACCGCTTCGACGATCATGTGGAAACAGGAGAGTAATTTATTCATGGGAAGACCTCTCATTTATGATACAGTCGCTTGCTTTCGTACTGCGGTTCGCAGCTCACATGGATGCCCAGCCGCTTCAGACGGCGTTCGTCCTCGTCGCTGGGGATGGTGGTGAAATGCACGTGGCTTCCCTTGAGCTTAGGCAGCTGCTCGATAGCCATCTGTGCGAGAGGGTTCGTGAGCGCAGAGATAGACAGGGCGATCAGAACCTCATCGGTGTGGAGTCTGGGGTTAGTGTGGTGGAGGTACTGCGTCTTCAGCGCGCAGATGGGCTCCAATACCTGTGCGGAGATCAGATCAAAATGATCCGCAATATTTCCAAGGGTTTTCAAAGCATTCAAAAGCAAAGATGAGGCAGGCCCCAGTACACTGGAAGTCTTTCCGGTGATGATGCGGCCGTCAGGCAAACACATGGCACCTGCGGAGGCACCGGTGGTCGCAGCTTTTAAAAGAGCAGCGGAGATTGCAGGATTGATATCGGTGGTTACATCGCCCTGATTCATCAGAAGTTCCAGCTTTCTGATCTGTTCATCGTTGTCATTTCCGCGAACGCGGTTAACCTTTGCCGCATAGAAGCGGCGAAGGATCTCCATACGGGACGCATGACGGCAGACTTCATCATCGATAATGCAGTTTCCGACCATATTTACGCCCATGTCGGTGGGAGAGTTGTACGGGCAGGTTCCCTGAATACGTTTAAAGATTGCACTGAGGACAGGGAAAATCTCCACATCACGGTTATAATTTACGGCGGTCTGACCATAGGCTTCCAAATGGAAGGGATCGATCATATTTACATCGCTTAGATCTGCGGTGGCTGCCTCGTAGGCAAGGTTCACCGGATGCTTCAGCGGAAGGTTCCAGATGGGGAAAGTCTCAAATTTTGCGTAGCCGGCAGTGATGCCGCGCTTATGCTCATGGTAGAGCTGGCTTAAGCAGGTCGCCATCTTTCCGCTGCCGGGACCCGGAGCGGTAACTACGATCAGAGAGCGGCTGGTCTCAATGTACTCATTTTTTCCGAGACCGTCATCACTGACAATGTGTATCACATCGGAGGGGTAGCCTGCGATGGGATAGTGGCGATAGCAACGAATGCCCAGGGAGGTCAGACGCTTTAAAAATGTATTTGCAGCGGCCTGTCCGGTGTACATGGTGAGCACCACACTGCCCACGTACAAATCAAGCTCGCGGAATGTATCGATCAGACGCAAGACATCATCCTCATAGGAAATGCCCAGATCACCGCGTATCTTATTGGTGGCAATATCAGCTGCACTGATGGCAATCACAATCTCCACATCACTTTTAAGCTGCTGGAGCATACGCATCTTACTGTCCGGTGCGAATCCTGGCAGGACGCGGGAAGCGTGGTAATCGTCAAACAGTTTTCCTCCAAATTCAAGATACAGCTTTCCGCCAAACTGCGCAATGCGCTTGCGGATCTGTTCGGATTGGGTAGCGAGATATTTTTGATTGTCAAAACCGATCGTCTGCATGGGTGACCTCTCTGTCGTGTTATTTCTTAAAATAAAAACTCCTTTTAGTATAGCACGCAAAAAAGAATTTGAAAAGACAAAAAAGAAAAATAGTTTGACCTTGTTGTGCGCATAATATGTTTAATAAAAATGTGAAGAATGTGTTAGGAGTGACAAAATGAATTCAATATGGTCAGATACAGTGAGTCTTCCGGCGTTTGAACCTCTTGGTCGGGATATAAAGACGGATGTCCTCATCATTGGCGGCGGAATCGCCGGTATTCTCTCTGCATTTATGTTGGAGGAAGCAGGGGTGGATTATGTGTTGGTGGAGGCAGACCGTATTTTAAGTGGGATAACGAAAAACACAACGGCTAAACTCACCGTCCAGCACGGGCTCATTTATCAGGGGTTGGTGAAGCGCTTTGGAAAAGAGAGGGCAAAGATGTATTTAAAGGCCAATGAAGATGCGCTGAATGAGTATCGAAGTCTGTGTCAATTGATGGACTGTGAGTTTGAGGAGAAGGATAATTACATCTATTCGCTGTCAGATCGGGGAAAACTGGAGAGAGAAGTGCGGGCAATTAAGCAGTTGGGATATTCTGCGGAGTATGTGTCGGATCTGCCGCTTCCCTTTGCGACGGCAGGTGCGGTGATGGTATCCGGGCAGGCACAGTTTCATCCGCTGAAATTTTTGGCGGAAATCGCGGAAGATATTCGGATTTATGAGCACACAAAGGTGCAGGAATTGGAACAAAGCACATCAGGTATTGTTGCTGTGACGGTACACGGGATTATTACCGCAGACAAAGTAATTGTGGCGACTCATTTTCCTTTTATTAATAAGCATGGTAGTTATTTCTTGAAAATGTATCAGGATCGTTCCTATGTGATCGGGATTGAAGGGGCTTTGAAAGGGAATGGTGGCAAGGGATCATCCATATTGAACGGAATGTATCTGGACGAGGCACAGAAAGGTCTGTCCTTTAGAACTTACGGAGATTATCTTCTTTTGGGAGGCGGGAGCCATCGCACCGGAAAACAGGGGAGCGCCTGGACAGAATTGGAGGCTGCGGCACTGCGTTACTATCCGAAATGCAAGGTGAATTACCGCTGGGCGACACAGGATTGCATGACCTTGGATCAGGTTCCCTATATCGGGCAATATTCTGCGAGGACACCGAACCTTTATGTGGCTACCGGGTTCAATAAGTGGGGGATGACAAGTGCGATGGCTGCAGCAATGATTTTAAAAGATATGGTGCTGGGGCGTGAGAATCCCTATGCACCGGTCTTTTCTCCGCAGAGGAGTATCTTGCGGCCACAGCTGTTTGTCAACGGTTTCGAGGCGACGGTGAATCTGCTCACACCGACCAAAAAGCGCTGCCCGCACCTGGGCTGTGCCCTCAAATGGAACCCGCAGGAGCATACCTGGGACTGTCCCTGTCACGGCTCCAGATTTACGGAAAGGGGGGAGGTCATCGACAATCCGGCGACGGGGGATATAAAGAATAAAGATTGACAAAATGCGCCTTCTCGGTATAATTAAATTATACCTTATCGCAGTAACGTGTAAAACTGCGAATCTTACATTCAAGGAGGAAAGAGAGATGAAGGAATACCTCTCGGCGGTGAATTCAGGCACTTTTTATGCGATTGTTGCGTGCGTGCTTGTCTTTATCACGGTCATGTGTATTGTGTTTTGTGTGAAGAGCTATAAGGCGGGAATCCGTCTGGGCATGGATAAGAAGGTGCTGAAGAAGACGATCACTTCCAGTGCCACATTTACCCTGCTTCCGTCCATCAGTATTCTGCTGGGAGTGATCGCACTCAGCGGAACATTAGGAGTACCTCTTTCCTGGCTCCGGCTTTCCGTGATCGGTGCCCTGCAGTATGAGCTGAATGTGGCGGAGATTGCCGCGCAGAGCTTCGGTCTTTCCGGCCTGAATGTGAGTGAGATGAATATGACCGCCTTTGTCACCATTGCACTGGTGATGACCGTAGGTATCCTTGGCGGTATTATCTGCTGTATCTTCTTCCTGAAGAAATATACAAAGAAATTGAATGCTGCACCGAAAAAAGAGAAGACCGGCGAGAATAAAAAGCCTGGTTTCGGAGCACATGCGACCACGGCCATGTTTGTGGGTTTGTGTGCCGCATATATCGGTTCTTACATTGGAAAGCTTACTCCCGGTGGCGGTTCGGACGCGATGCCCCTCATTGTGGCAGGAATAGCCGCAGCCTGCATGGCGGTGTTTGAATTTCTGATCCAGAAGAAAAAGATTCTTGTGCTGGAGAATTTCAGTTTGGCGGCCAGTATGCTGATTGCTATGGCAGCTGCAGTTGTGATCAATACGGTGATGTAAGGAGGCGTGGACGATGACAGAGAAAGAGAAGTTTTTTGAAGAATTCAACAACGGCCTGCATCGGATTGGCCGTATCACATTGATCTTAGGAACCTTGTTGCTGATTGCGATACCGTTCATCATCGGAGCGATCAACGGCGTGATGCCTGATCTGGGCGGCTTTGCGGCAGGTCTGGCGAAAGTGGGTGTGATTTACATACCGGTGGCAATCGTAGAGTTTTTGGTGTATTCGCCGATGCTGGGTGTGGGAGGAAGCTACCTTTCTTTCATCACCGGAAACGTGACAAATATGAAAATTCCCTGCGTGATGAACGCGACGGATATTGCAGGCACGAAGGCGGGAACGCCAGAGCACGAGATCATCTCCACGATCAGTGTGGCGACCAGTGCAATCGTGACCATGTTAGTGATCGTGGCGGGAGTTATCCTTTTGGTTCCCCTGCAGCCGATCTTACAGCAGGAGGCACTCACCCCTGCATTTAATAATGTGGTTCCCGCTTTGTTTGGCGCATTGGGACTGAAGTATTTTGCAAAGAGCCCGAAGATTGCCGCGATACCGCTTTTGCTGATGAGCCTTTTGTGTGTATTTGTGCCTGCGATGATCAAAGAGACCAGTATCCTCTTGATTCCCAGCGGCGGTCTGGCACTTTTGATCGGATTTGTGCTGTACAAGAAAGATAAACTTTGATGAGTGTACGGAAGTTTCTTCGAAAAAAGTTAAAAAAGTGATTGACAAATCAGTTTTGATGTAGTATTATATCATTCGTCCGTGAGGAGCGGATGATATGCGCGAGTGGCTCAGTGGTGGAGTATCGCCTTGCCAAGGCGAGGGTCGCGGGTTCGAATCCCGTCTCGCGCTTCTGAAAAAATGGAATCGGTCAAAAGACCGGTTCCATTTTTTGTGAGCACGAGTGCTCACGAACCCATGCGAACTCGCATGGGTTCGAAGTCTCCGTTTCACTCCGGTCGGTTTTGCAGTGTCTCGCGAGTTTTCTTTTCAGGTCATTTTGAAGTCGAAGGTTCATGTCAAGGGATGCTTGCTCCTATGCAAGTGGATTGTTCTTGGTTTTCTTAAAAAATATGTTATAATAATGCTATCAGGAGGTGCGATAAAATGAATATAGGCGAAAATATATTTAATTTGAGAAAATTCAAAGGGATGTCGCAAGAAGAACTTGCACACAAACTGCTTGTCAGCAGACAAACCATCAGCCTGTGGGAGACGAATCAGACGTTGCCGACGATTGATAATTTTCTCAGGCTAAAGGAAATTTTTGGGGTTTCCGTGGATAGGATTCTGAGCGCTGAAGAAAGCAAAAATACACATACTAATTCAAATTCTCTGGAAACGATTTGTGCGGCACTTGCATATGCGATGGGAATCAATCCACCGGGCTGTGCAGCGGAAAAGAATAGCGAACTTGCAAATTATATTGACAAGAAATTTGACGGTGAAAAAGCGGATCGCATCGTTATGTATAATCCTGATGCCATCGCACAATGGGTTTATAAAAAATATCCGGAATATTTTTGCGATGTAAAACGGCAGACGGATGTTGAGATTTATCTTTCAGCTGTAATGCCCTCGGTAACACCTGTGTGTTTTGGTACAATGTATACAGGGGCACAGCCAAAGGTGCATGGCATTCAAAAATATGAGAAACCGGTAATAACGATCGAGAGTATATTTGATGCACTGATCGCCGCCGGCAAGAAGCCTGCGTTGGTTTCGTACGGAACATCCAGTCTAAGCCGGATATTTCTTGAGAGGGACATGGACTATTATCAGTTTGAGGTCGGTGGTATTTCAGCGGTGAATGCCAAAGCAATGGAGCTGATTCTGCGGGATGAGCACGATTTTATTGTCATCTATAACGGAAATTATGATTCGGTTATGCATAAGAATGGTCCAGAGAGTGCGAGATCATTGGCGGAGCTGCGCGTGAATGATCATATTTTTTCTTGCATTTCCGAGATGATTAAAATGCATTGGAAGAATTACAATACATTGGTCGGATTTGCCATGGATCACGGATGTCATGAGATAGACGGCGGTTGTGGTTCACATGGTTTAGATATGCCGGAGGATATGAATATTGTTCATCTTTACAAAGGATAT
>JAFSBP010000120.1 GCA_017437205.1 Lachnospiraceae bacterium | reverse complement strand
TTTGTCATGTCTACACTCATAATAATCTCTCCGTTTCTCTATTTGTGTTAAGCCGTAATCAGCCTTACATCAAAGCTATTTCGAATTATCTCTCTCGCAGAAGATAAATCCGCGATCTCTCCGCCGGCGATCATCTGCACGATCAGGTTTCCAATGGCCGTCCCCTCAATCGGACCTGCGTATACCGGAAGTCCCGTGTATTTCGCCGTCATTTCATTCAGATAGTCATCCTGACAACCACCGCCGACAATATTGATACTGGTATAGGTCTTTCCGGTCAGCATCTCCAGATCTCTGATTGCCTCCCGGTAACAAAGTGCCAGACTGTTGTACACGCACTGCATGATCTCGCCGACAGTTTCCGGAATCGGCTGACCGGTCTGTCTGCACTCTTCTTTAATTGCTTTAATCATACTGTCAGGTGCAAGGAACACCGATCTGTTAACATCTACGATTCCTTCGAAGCCTTTAGCATTTTTTGTTTCAGCGATCAGATCAGGAAAACTCCACTTCCTTGCCGAGGCGGCCGTTTCTCCCTTTCCCTGCACATAAGCTACTCCGTTCAGCTCACGGCGGATGGATTGGATCATCCAGAGTCCCATGATATTCTTCAGATAGCGGTAGCGGTACCACGCACCACCCTCATTGGTAAAGTTCTGCGCCTGACTCTCCGTCGTGGTAATTGGATTTTCATTCTCAACGCCCAAAAGGCTCCATGTACCGGAAGAAATATATACCGCGTTATCGTCCTTCGCCGGTATCGCCAAAAAGGCTGATCCCGTATCATGGGTAGACGGCAAGATCACCGTAGTATCAAAACAAACTTCCTTTTGTATCTCGGGAAGTAGTGTTCCGACCACCGTCTCAGGCATATCAAGTTCTCCGAAGATTTCTGCCGGGAATCCAAGAGCTTCGATAATATCCTTATCCCAGGTTTTCTGTTCTGCATTCAACAGATTGGTGGAGCTGGCGTTGGTATACTCATTTTTCTTTACTCCGGTCAAAAGGAAATTGAAATATTCCGGAATCATGAGAAAACGCTTCGCCTTCTCCAGCTGATCCGGATGTTCATTCTTTAACGCCATCAGCTGGTAAATTGTGTTAAAGGGCTGATACTGGATACCGGTCTTCCCGTATAGAACATCTGCAGGAATAATTTCATTCACACACTCACGCATTCCCTCGGTACGGCTGTCACGATAAGCCACCGCGTCACCGATCACCCTATCTTGTTCATCAAGAAGCACATAGTCTACCGCCCATGTGTCAATTCCGACGGTAGCAGGTATCTTCCCCAACGTCTTGCACGCTTTCAATCCTCCGAGAATTCCCTCCCAGAGATTTTCCATGTCCCAGCAGTCGTGTCCGTTTTTATGTACCTGTCGATTTTCAAACCGATAAATTTCTTCGAGCACCAGTTTTCCATCCTCAATGTGTCCTAAAATGTGACGTCCGGAAGATGCACCGATGTCGACCGCAAGATAATATTGCACGAAAAAAAGACCTCCTTGTCTTCGTTATACCACGATTTTAACATGGTATAACGAGGACAAGGAGGTCCTGAGTTTCAAAAAAAGTGTCCTATTTTGCAACTTTGTCCTGATCTCTGAAATGCTTCGGCGACATTCCAAACGCTGCCGTAAATATCCGGTGAAAATAGCTGATGTTCTCGTAACCAACCGCAACCGATATATCCGCCACATTCTGATTGGTATTCTTCAGCAGAAAGACCGCCTGCGCCAACCGCTTTTCCTGAACAAGCTGTATATAATTTTTTCCTGTCTTTTGTTTGATTTGCCGTGAAAGTGAGCTCACATCGTAGTGAAGAAGCTCTGCCACTTCAGTCAGCTTTCCATCCACATAATTTGTCTCCAAATAGCGAAGCGCCTTGATAACCGCCTCTTCTTCACGGTTTTCCGTTACCAACGCATCTGTGTCATTCAACAGCTGCATAAACAAAAGTGCCATCGTCATCTGACATACATTTCTCTTACTCGGTGTTTCGCGAATCAGCGTCCAAAGTAGGTTTTCCATCAGGTTTTGAACCGGAATCAAATGAGACACACGAAACTGAAGATATCCGGGACCATTTTTTTGTCCACACAGGCAGTCCACAAGGAAACGTCTCAGCGGAGTCTCCTCCTCTCCTACTGCGGTGAGACTGCTCACAAAGAATTCCGGAAGCACGATAAAATTAACCGCGATGTCTTCCAACTCAGCTCTAAGCACCTCATGAACCGCACTTTGGCTCAAAAACAAAAGGTCTCCCTGTTGGAGGCGAATTTCCTTCCCGTTAACAATATGTATCGACTTTCCCGCACATACATATACCACCTCCACATAATCGTGACTGTGAGCCGGAAAATGGATGAAGCGGGTGCAGGGACGCAGAGTGATCAGTTTCCCTGCCGCAAGAAGCTTTTTACTGTTGATGGTATTTTCATCGCCCTGCATATAGATATCACGATCAATGGTGGTTCTTCCGTCAAGGATAGCCTGCTCCTCATCGGTAACTTTTCGCAAATAGCTAAGTATTTCTGTATTCATCTGCTACTCCCATTGGCATCAGACGATGCCAACTTTATATTTATCATCATCCTCCGGTCTGATCTCTCGAATTACCCTGCATGGATTTCCTGCAGCCAATACATTGGCAGGAATGTCTTTTACCACAACGCTTCCCGCCCCAATCACTGTATTGTCTCCGATGGTCACGCCACCGACGATTTTTGTCCCGCCCCCAATCCACACATTGTTTCCGATTTTGATTGGCCATGCATATTCCAGTCCGTTTGCCCGTGTTGCTGCATCAAAAGGATGCCCAGCCGCATATAAGCCACAATCCGGCCCAAACAGCACATTGTCACCGATTTCCACCTTATTTCCGGCAAGAATCTTAAACCCGTAGTTAGAATAAAAATTTTCACCAATTGAAATCCGCTCCCAGTAATCTGCCATGAAAGGCTGCTCCACATTGAACTTCTCACCAACATGTCCGAAATTTTCCCGAATCATCTTCTGCCGCTCCTCTCTCTGACTCGGATGAAGCATATTGTACTCGTAATTTAATGCTTGGCTTTTCTTCTGTCCTTCCACACATCGCTCATCTGCAGAGAGCATATAAAGCAGTCCGGCTTCCGCCTTTTCCCATTCAGTCATCGTAATTTCCTCCTTATAATCAAAAACAGTTATACTGCTTTGTCATGTCATACATCTCACCATACACCTTCGGCGCACCTGCCAGAACATCCGACGGATATAACGGGTTAATCTTTCCTCCTGTAGGCGTGGATGTCACACCGCCCGCCTCCTCGATGAGTAAACGTCCAGCTGCAATGTCCCATGGCTTCAGATAAGGCTCTATAAACCCACCGTATCTTCCGCAAGCCACATATGCTAAATCAAGAGCAGCCGAGCCAAAACGCCTGAGATCCACGCATCTTAGTTGCAGATCGCACAGATAATGAAAGTACTTCTGCTTATCAATCCGTGCATACGGATTCGTTCCGAAAGCGATCAGACAATCCGCCAAGTTTTGTTCAGCATTCACATGAATGGGCTCACCATTTAAGAAACTGCCTTGTCCGCGTATTGCGTGAAATGTTTCTTCCTTATATGGATTATAAATCACACCAAATACAATCTGTTCGCCATCATAAAGTGCCAGCGAGACCGCACTGTGTTCCAGATTAAAGATCAAATTGCTGGTTCCATCAATCGGATCCAGTATCCACGCAGGCTTCGATTCATCAAGGTTTCGCTCACTATCTTCCTCGCCCA
>JAFSBP010000119.1 GCA_017437205.1 Lachnospiraceae bacterium | reverse complement strand
TGCATGATCAAAACCACCGCACTTAATCTGTGCCTCTGCTCCAATCAAGGGAACAACCTTAATGTATGAGAACGGATCATCCTCGGAACCCATATCCTCATAGTAAGTAGCATAAGCATCGCTGCCCCACCAGCCAACGCCCAGCTTCTTTTCCATGTATTCCATGGTTACCTTTTTTGCTGCTTTGTGGCAGGCAATGGTCATGGGCATCAGTCCGGCACCTTCTGTCTGATGATGAGGAACCAGATAAATATTTTTGTGTCCTGCATCAATCATCGATTTCAAAATACAGTACAGATAATCCGCATATACGTCCTCATCCACATGAAAATGGCTGGGCTTCGGTCCACACACAGCATAGGAAGCCACACCGTACCAAATCGGAGGACACACCACAATCTCTTTTTCCTTTTCCAACTCACGTAAACAACCGGTAACTACCAAAGTGTCCGTGCCACAGGACGCATGGCGGGCATGATATTCCATCGTTCCAATCGGAATCACAAAGGGAACCTTTCGATCCACCGCATCCTGAATTTCATCATACAACATTTCAAGCATCTGCATAACATCATCTCCTGTCATTTAAGATAGGGCTGCCACATCAATGCATGACAGCCCTCAACAAATCAATTAGAACAAAATCTCAGGACAAACCTCAGGAATCTCGGGGCTAAGCAGCTCAAAGCCGTTCTCCTTAACCACGATTCCCTTCTCCCAACGTACACCGAAGGTGTCGGAGGAGATATATGTATCTACCTGGTAGCACATATTCTGCTTCAGGTAGTAATCAGAGCTGGTCTCACACCAAGGGGACTCTACCTCGATCATACCGGTGCCGTGCAGAGGACCGTAAACATAGTTCTTTGCGTATCCGTGATCTGCGTAGTAGTTGTAGAAGCCCTTTGCAATATCAGCTGCGAACACGCCAGCCTTCACCTGCTTCTCGGACCATCTGTGTGCCTCACGGCAGAACTGCACGATATCGCGGCGCTCGCCCTCCAGCTTTCCAAGGCAGATCGGATAACCGATCGCTGCGGAGTAACCATCAATCTTCGCGGACAGGTTCAGCTGTACGATATCGCCCTTCTGGAACTCACGGTAGCAGGAACGGGAGATTGCATGGCGGGTAGATGCCTCGGAGAATACATACATAGGCAGACCCTCGTACTCAGCTCCGTGCTCATAAACTGCTTTCTGAGCCACACCAACCATCTGAAGCTCAGTCATGCCGGGTCGGATTGCCTTGATTACTTCCTCGGTTGCAATATTTGCGATACGGTAACCCTCACGCAGACAAGCCAGCTCATTTTCGGACTTCACGGAACGCAGCTCTACCATCACCTTACCGGCATCAATAATCTCTGCCTCCGGGAATGCATCGCGGATCGCATTGAAAATAGTCACAGAGGTGTCCAGATAGGAAGCCACACCGATGCGAAGCTTCTTTCCAGTTACGCCAATACCCTTAAATACATCATCAAAGGTGTCCGGCTTAAGCTCCGGATATGCGGGGTCAGCACCCTCACGATATGCCAAAAGCACATATATTTTGTCCAGCTTATTGCGGTCAGCGCCGAAAATAGCAGACTCAGGACCTACCATCAGTGCTGCCTCACCGGCTGCGGAGATGGCCACGCCGGAGCGCTCAAACAGCGGCCAAAAGCCGGAGAAATAACGGGGATTTGCATAATCCGCCTCATTACCATTAACAATCAGGACATCCAGTCCCTCGCGCTGCAAAATCGCAGAACAACGCTTTACTCTCTCTTTGTACTCATAATCGGGAATACAGATTCTTGCCATCATTCATACCTCCATGATTTGTAAATTAATTTCGTATTTATTGTGCATATCCAAGCGTAGTATAATACGCCAAGTTCACCTGACGGTTGTCCAGTCTTCCGTACTGAACCACAATGTTACCGCTGGAAGCCAGCTTCATCGCATACTGAGTCTCATAGGGGACCTCGAAGCCACACATATCCGCCTTATTATTCATGCGGAAACAACGTACCCGCTTCGCTCCTACATTCCACTGTATCTTGTCATAACAATCCTGATCGACAAAATAAAGGGTCACATCAATAGTCACGTCAAAATCGTTATCATTGACTACGATTACGGATTCATGTCCCTTCATGACTCCTTCGCCTTCCTCAGGGAGTTCACAGTCAGGGATGATCCACATCTTCTTTCCTAATCCTTCGTTCATTTCCTAATTCACATCTCCTTTCTTTTGGTTACCTTCCATAACCTCATTTAAGCCAGATAAAAAATCTCCTCCAGCTCATCATAATATACACCGTCTTCATGATACAAAAAGCAGGGCTTAGAATGCTGCCACCACCGCTGCTGTACAGCGGTTTCACCCATTTTCCGCATATCCGCCTCATAATCCTCGCCGGTATATTCGTAATAGGTATACAGCTCCGTCCCCCGTATCGAAATAGAATAATTGTGAAGGTGACATTCCGTCATCAGCTGAACCAATTCGGGCCACGGCTCTGCATGCAGTTTGACATAATCTTCCACCTTCTCCGGTTTCAGATAAGAATGCAAAATAAATCGTTTCATCGACCTCACCTCTCATTCAACTGCCTTTTTTCGAAACCCACTTATATAATTATGATAATCTTTATCCGTACCTTTGTCTTTGCACAATCGCAAGCATTTTTTGCACTATCTTAAATCAACAAATTATAAGCCAAATTTTATGGTGACATTTTTACAAATCCGTGATACAATATCATCATGAAAAAGGCATTTAATCCTGTACATACGTATAATACGAAAAAGGAGAGAATCGGGTATGGAGTTTAAATTACTGAATTTTGACGTTCCCATGGAAATCTCGCGGATAGCAAACGTACACTATTTTGAATTCAAAAATGAATATCAGACTATCGATGACTCTCATAATTTCTGCGAACTGCTATATGTGGAAAAAGGGTCTATCTGTGTTTACGCGGACAATTATTCCGGCATCCTCTCCGACAATCAAATGATTATCCACCGCGCAGGGGAGACCCATTCCCTACAGTGCAATGAAAACATTTTTCCTCACGTCATCATCATCGGCTTCGAATGTCAGGCCCCGCAATTAGACCCTTTTGCGACATCACCGATCACCCTCCAGCCTGCTCACCGCAAAATGCTGGCAGAAATTATGAAAGAGGGGATGAATCTCTTCGCTCCCCCGTACGACATCCCCAATACACTGGAAATGAAAAAGCGCAGCATCACACCTTTCGGCACGGCACAAATGCTGAAGCTAAATTTGGAGATGTTTCTAATCACCCTAGTAAGAGAATACGGGTCTTCTTCTGATTCCCACAAAAACGCGTGCGACAACCGCCTCTCCGAAATCTGCAATTACATTGCTGAGCACTATACCGAGCGGATTCTGCTTGACAACATCTGCTTTCTGTTCGGCATGAATAAGACCTCTTTATGTCAGAATTTCCGCAATGAATACGGAATTACCATCTTAAATTATATCGATCAACTGAAACTCAAGGA
Organism: Lachnospiraceae bacterium; assembly: GCA_017437205.1. GTDB lineage: Bacteria > Bacillota > Clostridia > Lachnospirales > Lachnospiraceae > RGIG423. The sequence goes on along the minus strand of JAFSBP010000119.1, from coordinate 554 downwards.
TGCAAAAAAACTGCTTCGGAAAGGGAAGCTTTCGGTCACTGAGATTTCTGAACAGCTGGGGTTTGCATCCGTACACTATTTTAGTCGGTATTTTAAGAAGCATGCGGGGATGTCACCGAAGGAGTATCAAGCCATCCAGATAGCTTCTCTGCCATAAACACTTGAACAGATCTTCAAAACTCTCCATTCTTAAGAAATTGCAACATAAAACGAGGACGATTAAGTCCTCGTTTTCCGCTAGTCCCCTTATAACTCCTTTATGTAATCCCTAAACATCTTTGCCGTTCTATATAAGTACACCGGTTTGAGAATGCTCACAATGATCAAGCCAATGGCCGCTCCCAGCACTACCAGCAGTCCAAGCCTTGGCGCTATCGCCATAACCAAAATACTTCCCAGCACGGCTCCATACATACCAATATACCATTTCCACAGAGACGACCACTTCTCAGACTGTTCACCATCTAAATCCGCAAGAACAATGGAGTGCGCCGTGAATTCATTATACTCTCCAACAAAGCCCACAATCGCAGCGGGAATGGAAATCACCAATG
>JAFSBP010000118.1 GCA_017437205.1 Lachnospiraceae bacterium | reverse complement strand
GAATTCAAGAATGCAGTGGAAAACAGTGGTTGGGATGGAGTTTCTGATGCTTTGCGCGCATCGGAAATGCTCTTGGAGGCAACAATCCGGGGAGATGAAGAAGCTGTTGCGAAGGGGATTGACGAAGTGCATTCGGCAAATGTGTCTGTGCTGGCATATCACAATGAACTGGCTCTTAGCTGTGTGGTTACGATCGCGTATTATGTGGCGAGAAAAGATTATACGTTAATTCGCGAGTTGCCGACAGGCAAAGGATTTGCAGATATTGCATTCATACCGAGAAAACATACGGATAAGCCGGCTATGATTGTGGAATTAAAGTGGGATCAATCGGCGGAGGGAGCTATCCGACAGATCAAACAAAAGGAATATACCGGTGCCCTTGAGGAATATGTCGAAAATCTTCTTTTGGTTGGAATCAATTATGATAAGAAAAGTAAAAAACATACATGTGTGATAGAAAAAGCATGAACCAAACAAATTACCAAAAAGAATTAGATAAAACCATATCCGGGCTGGCGGCGCAAGGACGCGTTCCGACCCTGCTTCTCCACGCTTGCTGTGCGCCCTGCAGCAGCTACGTGCTGGAGTATTTGAGTGACTATTTCGAGATTACTGTCCTCTATTACAATCCGAATATTTCCCCCCGCACAGAGTACGATACCCGTGCGGAGGAACTTAAGCGCCTAATCAGCGAGATGACATTTAAGCATCCGGTAAAGCTTTTAGTGGGAGAGTACGAGCCGGAGAAGTTTTATGCCATGGCGAAGGGCATGGAGGAGTTGCCGGAGGGCGGAGAGCGGTGCTTTAAGTGTTATGAGCAGAGACTTTCCTGCACGGCGAAGCTGGCGAAGGAACAGGGCTTTGATTATTTTACGACCACACTGAGCATCAGTCCCTTGAAGAACGCGGCGAAGTTGAATGAGATTGGTCTTGCACTGGAGAAAGAGTGCGGAGTACCTTACCTCCTGTCAGATTTTAAGAAAAAGAATGGTTATAAACGGTCGGTAGAGCTTTCTGCGGAGCATAATTTGTACCGACAGAACTATTGTGGATGTATTTTTTCGCGTAATCAAGCGGAAAGTCTTTACAGAAATGAAAAATAGTGTTAAATTAATACCAAATGGTTTTCGATTATATTAACCTAGGAGACCAGCTATGAAAAGTCAAGCATAAATTAGCTAGAAATTCAAAATCCTTTCGCGGCTAAAAAAGGGTAACCTTAATAAAGCTCCCTAAGGGCGCATTTTCGAAATCTATCGATATTGGTATACAGACCTCTTAGTCGAGATTAAATTCGACATCGTCAGTGAGCATCTTCCAGATGATTCTGACGAGCTTGCCGGCGCAATGCCCCAGTGCATTGTAGTGAGTCCGGCCTTCAGACATCTTGGCATCATAATAAGCCTTGAAGGTGGCGTTGTTTTTCACAACATTGTGAGCTGCATTCACGAGGGCGTATCTGAGTACACGCGAACCCCGCTTAGACATTCTGGTACGCTTCGCCTGGAAGTTTCCGGACTGGTAAACAGAAGGATCCAGACCAGCGAAAGCAAGCAGCTTGCTTGGGTGGGAAAAACGGTGAATATCACCGATTTCTCCGAGAATCATTCCCCCGTTGATGTATCCGATACCGGGAATGGTCATGATGACAGGATCATGAAACTGCATGATCTGAGTCATCTCAGCTTCAACTTTTTCAATCTGGCTATCAAGTAACTCGATTTGTGCAATGGTTTGGGTTACCTGGATAGATAGAGCACTGTCGGAACTACCGACAGACTTCCGTGCGAGAACTCTTAATTCTTTGGCAGTCTCCTGATCGAAATGGCCGTGGGAAGCAACTTCGAGGAGTTTTTTGAGATGAGTCATATGCATGGAAGCAACAGCTTCGGCTGAAGGAGCTTCTTTAAGAAGCGCATAAACGGATTTTTGATGCAGTCCGGACTTGAAAAAATACTGCAGTTCGGGGAATACCTGGTCAACATAAGAAGTCAGCTGGATTTTTAACCGTGTCCGCTGCTTAATGGATTTTTGTCGAAATCGTCCAAGTGTTTTGAGATCCATGAGGTCCAGATCATAAAAGGTCATAAACCGAAAGGAATCCTGCATCATGAGCGTTTTTGCAATGATGTACGTGTCGACTTTGTCAGTCTTGGTCTTGCGGATATTGTTTTTGCGCATAGAAGAAGTCTGAATAGGGTTGATAACACACACGTTGTAATGATTGGCAACAAGGTATCGAACAAGGTTGTCGCCGTAGTGTGCCGTTGATTCAAGACCGATGATGATACTGTCCTTCTCGAAGGAAACGAGATTGGAGATCAGTAAACGGAAGCCATCAGCGTCATTAGAAAATTGAAACGGCTCGATGAGTTTTTCGCCATCAGAAGATATGGCTGATGCGAAATGGTTAAGTTTGGCAATGTCAACGCCAACGAAGATCATGAGGTTGTACCTCCCTTTCATAAAGTCTGATACCGTGATATCCACCAGCGATTATCATCGTAGACTTGATTGAAATAAGTACTCAGAGCGAAACACTCCGGCAACATCCAGCTGATAAACAATTCAGATAAAGGTAGCGGCAATACACTCCTGTTGAGTAGTCAAGCTACAGAATAAAAATCAAAAGTCCACAGTATCTGAGTTGTATTAAACCACGAAATCAAAATGAAAGGTAGAGGATGTTTTTGCTTCTGTAAACATCATACAAGGAATTATATCATGAAGATTTTAGTTATCAACTGCGGAAGCTCTTCCCTGAAGTATCAGCTGATTGATATGAATGATGAGTCTGTTATCGCAAAAGGTCTCTGCGAGCGTATCGGTATCGCAGGTTCTATGCTGACCCACAGCCCTGCCGGCAAGGGTAAGGTAGTGATCGAGAAGGACATGCCTAATCATCAGGTAGCAATCGAGCTGGTTATGGCAGCTCTGCAGGATGCTGATCACGGCGTGATCAAGTCTACCGATGAGATTTCCGCTATCGGTCATCGCGTGCTGCACGGCGGTATGAAGTTCTATAAGTCCATCGTTGTAAACGAGGAAGTTAAGGAAGTTATTCGCGAGTGCTTTGACTTAGGACCTCTGCACAACCCTGCAAACCTGATGGGTATTGAGGCTTGCGAGGCAGCGATGCCCGGAAAGCCGAACGTAGCAGTGTTCGATACCGCATTCGGTATGAATATGCCCGCAAAGGCTTACAAGTACGCTATCCCCGAGGAGTACTATGAGAAGTACAGCATCCGTCGTTACGGCTTCCACGGAACCAGCCACAATTTCGTATCCGGTGAGGCGATCAAGTTCGCAGGACTGGATCCTGAGAATGCAAAGGTTATCGTTTGCCACCTGGGTAACGGTGCTAGTATCTCCGCATCCATCGGCGGTAAGTGCGTAGACACCTCCATGGGTCTGACTCCCCTTGAGGGTCTGATCATGGGTACCAGAAGCGGTGATCTTGATCCCGCTGTATTGCAGTTCATCATGAACAAGGAAGGTCTTGATGTTAACCAGATGCTGAACATTCTGAACAAGAAGTCCGGTGTTCTCGGCATGTCCGGCGTTTCCAGCGACTTCCGTGATGTAGGAAAGGCTGCAGACGAGGGCAATGAGCGCGCAGCAGTTGCTCTGGATGCATACTTCTACCGTGTAATCAAGTACATCGGCGCATACGCTGCAGCAATGAACGGCGTTGACGCCATCGCATTCACCGCAGGTGTTGGTGAGAATGATAAGGCCGGACGTAAGCGCATCTGCGAGTCCCTGACCTATCTGGGCGTTGAGATCGACGACGAGGCAAACGATATCAGAGGCGAGAAGAGAATCATCTCTACCCCTAACTCAAAGGTTAAGGTAATGCTGCTTCCCACCAACGAGGAGCTGGCAATCGCAAGAGATACTCTGGCACTGGTAAAGTAATTGAATTAGGAACATAATCATAGAACCCGGAAAGTTACAGGTTAGGCTTTCCGGGTTTTGAAAAATCATTGTTGCAAGATGAACGGAGATCATTATGAAAAAAATCATTGATTTTCACACCCACCCTTACCTCCTTCAGGAGGAAAATTTCTGCCACTACAGTGATGATTTCAAGCTTTCACCTGAGGAGGCAAAGGCAGATCTGGAGAGAGCCGGAATTACTAAGATTTGTGGTTCGGTAATCAGCAAGAACGGTTATGAGCCTGAGCTTGGCTTTGAGCGGATCAAAGCCCTTAATGACCGGGCGCTGGAAGTGAAAGAACTGTACGGTGATTTTTATGAGCCGGGATTTCAGATTCATCCGGCGTATGTAAAGGAATCACTGGAAGTGATTGAATTTATGCATAAGAACGGTTACCGGTTGATCGGTGAGGTGGTTCCGTATATTCATGGTTGGGGAAAACATGGATTGAATTATGGGAGTAAAGAGCTCAGGGAAATCCTTGAACTGGCCGGAGAGTACGAAATGGTGTTTAGCTTCCACACGATGATCAGCTGGAAAGATGAGATGGAGGAGATGATTGCACAGAATCCGAAGGTGAAATTTGTTGCAGCACATCCCAATGAAAGATCGCAATATATGCTCCACTTGGAGAGAATGGAAAAGTACGAGAATGCCTACCTGGATATTTCGGGCTCCGGATTGGAGCGCTACGGAATGCTCAGAGAGGGTATCCGCAGAGTGGGAGATGACAGAATACTGTTTGGAACTGATTTTCCCGTCACCAATCCGGGAATGTATGTGCAGGCTGTGTTGTTTGAGCACATCTCCGAGGAGAGCAAAGAGAAGATTTTTTATCGGAATGCGGAGAGGCTGTTAGGGTTGAACTAATGGCAAAGCCGGACATTTAACCGAAAAAGTTACTCTTCCTCAAACAGAGGTGAATAGTGGAGCGATTCCAGTACATCAAATCCGTCCTTTCGGTAGAGTGAGAGGGCGGGTTTGTTTTTGCTGCTGACCTGTAAGGTGAGCTTTGTGATACCTTCACCGGCCAGTGAATTCTCTAAGAAATGTAGGAAGATAAGCCCCAATCCTTGGTTGCGAAATTCGGGGAGAATAACGAAACCGGAGAGATAGGCAAGCCCGTCCATCATGGTAATCTGGGTCTGCCCCAATACACAATCATTCTTCATGAAAGTGAAAGTGCGTATCCGCGCATCGGAAGAAATCTCATCGAGATAGGAGGAGCTCTCCGCAGGAGACACATCGAAGATCTGGCAGAAGAGATCGGTGTTTATCTCGGAGGAAGAAGCTTCCTTAAGTGAAAAATTTTCTACGTTAACAGGAGAGGCAGAAAGTCTGCCGTCGAGATGTTCTGTCAACGTTTTTTCCAACATATATTCGGTGTATTCAGCATCAAGTCCGAGTGTAAAGAGTGCTTGCACGGCATCGGAGCTTCTGCCGTCACTGACCACATATACCTGAGATAGACCGATTTCATCAGCTGTATCAGCCGCACAGTCGAGAAGCTGAGAAAAACACCCCTGTCTGCGATATTTAGGATCGGTAAAGCCAATCAGTTCACCGATGGAATAATCCGGATAAAAGAGATGGATGAGACTGACAAGGCAGTCTCGGTCATACAGCGCAAAAAAACATTCCCCTGAAAGCGGTTCATCTGCCGCAGGCAGAGGGATGGACAGCCGAATTGGTTCGGCGAGGCAGCAGGTACGGATGAGTTCTTCTATCTGTGTGCGCTGCGATGAGGTGATCTTCGTTAACATTACGGGTTTCATGTATATCCGGCTCCTGTTTTGTCTATGATGAAAAGTAAAAAGACCTGCTTTTTCATGCAAGGATGAAAAGCCTGACCTTTTGACCCTTATATCATCATATCATAGTATAAGTCTTCAGGAATTGCAACGAAAAGAAAAAGAGATTCTTAATTTTAATTAAGTACTGGACAATGCAGGAAAAAACACGTACAATTAAGATAATTTCATACATGGAGGTTTCACATGAGCGAAAACAGAGTTTTGAAGCGAGAAGAAGTGGATCAGAGCCGTACATGGGCGCTGAGTGATATTTTTGCGAGTGACGCGGCATGGGAGGAGGCCTTTGATAAGGCAAAGGCTTTTCCGGCACAGATTGCCGCATATAAGGGTACATTGGGAGATTCTGCCGAGCAGCTTTACAGCTGTCTGAAAGCGGAGGAGGAATGCGAACTTCTTTTGGAGCAGCTTCACGGATATGCCAGCCATCACGCAAATGAGGATATGACGAACACTCATTATCAGACGATGAATAGCCGGATAATGCAGCTGTTTGTTCAGATTTCTTCTGCGGCTGCATATATTTCATCTGAGATTTTGGCAATTCCTGAGGAGAAGCTTAAGGAGTTTAAAAATTCTCCGGCTGCAGACAGAAATTTTGACCGTACACTGGAGCTGATCGAACGCGAGCGTGAGCACACCCGCAGTGCCGAGGTGGAGGCACTTTTAGCGGATTCCCGCGAGATGAGCAGAGCCTCTTCTGAGGTGTTTGGCATGTTTAATAACGCGGATATGAAGTTCCCGGAGGTTCCTGACGGAAAAGGCGGTATGATCGAACTGACTCACGGCCGTTATGTAGGGCTGCTGGAGAACCGTGACCGCGAAGTGAGAAAAGCAGCGTTTGAAGCGATGTATGACACCTTTGGGAAGCATAAAAATACGCTGGCAGCTACATTTACTGCGAATATTAAGCAGGCGAAATTCTACGCAAAGGCGAGAAAATATGACAGCACCAGAGCGATGTATCTGGCAGGATCAAATATCCCGGAGAGTGTTTATGATACGTTGATCGATACGGTTCATGAGTATATGCCCCTGATGTACCGCTATGTGGCACTGAGAAAGAAGATGCTGGGCTTGGAAGAACTGCATATGTACGATGTATACACTCCCATTGTTCCGGATTACGAGGCGAATGTACCCCTTGACGAGGCGAAGGAGACGATTCTGAGCGCACTTGCACCCATGGGTGAGGAGTACTTGAGTGCACTTAAGGGCGGCTTTGAGAGTCGGTGGATTGATTCTGTGGAGAATGTGGGAAAGAGAAGCGGTGCTTACTGTGGCGGTGTTTACGGTGTACATCCTTACGTTCTGATTACGTATAAGAATACTTTGGATAACGTTTTCACCCTTGCTCATGAGATGGGGCATGCAATGCACACCTGGTTCTCTGACAAGAATCAGACCGTGACCAATGCCCAGTATAAGATTTTTGTGGCGGAGGTGGCTTCTACCTTTAATGAAAACCTGCTGAATGAGCATCTGTTGAAGAACGCACAGAGCAAGCAGGAGCGGATGTACATTATCAACCACTTCCTTGACGGATTTAAGGGAACAGTATTCCGCCAGACGATGTTTGCGGAGTTTGAGAAGATCGTACACAGCAAGCTGGAGAACGGAGAGCCGTTGACTGCAGACGCGCTCTGCAAGATATATCATGATCTGAATGTGCTGTATTTCGGAGAGGATATGGTGATCGACAGTGGAATT
>JAFSBP010000117.1 GCA_017437205.1 Lachnospiraceae bacterium | reverse complement strand
GGCACCGCCGCCGTAAGGATAATCGTCCACACGGTTGTGCTTATTCTCCGCAAAATCCCGAATATCAATGGCCTCGATGGACAACAGTCCAGCATTCATCGCTCTTCCGATAATACTGGTGGAGAGGCCGTTCATCACCATCTCCGGAAACAATGTCAATACATGAAAATTCATTGGTTTTCCTTTCTCAGTCTAACAGTCCGGGCATCACATGAACTGTCACCACACCGGCCTTAAGATCAATATCCAAAACGCATTCTCTGATCACCGGCAGAAGCACTTCCTTGCCAGCAGCGGTCTCCACCACGTAGACATCGTTCGCTCCGGTCTGAAGCACATCCTTCAGCTTACCCAGTGTCTTTCCGTCATCGGTTACGACCATAAGTCCGATCAGATCCGCAATATAATACTCATCCTCTTCCAGGGGCACTGCGTTCTCACGGGTAACCATCAGATCACAGCCTTTGTACATCTCTATATCATTGATATTGTCAATACCCTTAAATTTCAAAATCGCAAACTGCTTAAAAAACTTCACTCCGGTCACTTCCAGCGGAATATTCTCCCGCTTCGTCACCAAAATAACATCTTTCAGCCACTTAAACCGCGCCGGATCATCAGTGGTAGGAAACACCTTCACCTCGCCGCGAATTCCGTGGGTGGACGCGATGACACCCACACGTAACATATCGTCCATATACAAACTCCTTAAAAAAGGCTGCCGCACCAAGTGCAGCAGCCCTCCACATTACTGGATCTTCAGATCTACTTTTTTCTCTTCTCTGGATGCGGCTGCTTTTACAACGCTGCGAATCGCCTTAGCGATACGGCCCTGCTTTCCAATCACCTTTCCCATGTCAGAGGGCGCTACCGAAAGCTCCATGACGAGCTCGTCGCCATCCATGGTTTCGGTAACTACCACTTCATCCGGATTCTCCACCAGAGATTTGGCAATTACTTCCACTAAACCTTTCATACGCTGCCTCCCGGGTGATTACTTCTCGATGCCTGCAACCTTAAGAAGCTTAGCAACAGTCTCGGTAGGCTGTGCACCAGTAGCCAGCCACTTCTTTGCCTTCTCCTCATCGATCTTTACTACGCTGGGATTCTGATTAGGATCATAGTAACCAACTTCCTCGATAAATCTTCCGTCTCTGGGGGAGCGGGAATCTGCTACTACTACTCTGTAGAAAGGTGCCTTCTTCTGACCCATTCTCTTCAATCTCATCTTTACTGCCATTTTAATTTACCTCCTGGTATGCTTTCTTTATTTTTGTTATCTATGATTATCAGGTTTTGTTGTTAGAAGGGAAATTTAAACCCGCCTCTGCGGCCGCCCTTACCGGACATCATTCCTGACATCTGCTTCATCATTTTCTTGCTCTGCTCAAACTGGTTCAGCAGTCGGTTAACATCACTCACCTCAACACCTGCGCCCGCTGCAATACGACGTTTGCGTGAGGGGTTGATGCACTTGGGATTCGCCCGCTCCTTCGGCGTCATGGAGAGAATGATCGCCTTCGGCTTATTCATCGCCTTATCATCGATCTCCACGTTCTTCAGCTTGCTTCCCATACCGGGGATCATCCCCATGATATCCTGAAGACTGCCCATCTTCTTCATCTGATCAAACTGCTCCAGCATATCGTTGAAATCAAACTCGGCTTTTTTGAACTTCTTCGCCAGCTTATCAGCCTGCTCGTCGGTGTAAGCTGCCTCCGCCTTCTCGATCAGGCTCATCACATCGCCCATACCGAGAATTCTCGAAGCCATACGGTCGGGGTAGAACTGTTCAATATCCGTCAGTTTCTCGCCCACACCGGAGTACAGAATCGGTTTTCCGGTCACCGAGCGGATGGACAATGCCGCACCGCCTCTGGTATCAGAATCCAACTTCGTGAGAATCACACCGTCAATGCCGATGCGCTCATTAAAGCTGTTCGCCGCATTCACTGCGTCCTGTCCTGTCATGGCATCCACAACCAGAATCGTCTGATCAATCTTCACCGCTGCCTTAATGGCTACCAGTTCCTCCATCAGCGCTTCATCAATGTGCTGACGGCCAGCGGTATCCACGATCACCAGATCGTTTCCGTTCTTTCCGGCGTGCTCAATGGCCGCTTTCACGATATCCACCGGGTTGTGCTTATCTCCCATGGTAAACACGGGAACCCCAACCTTACCACCATTGATCTGCAGCTGTTCAATCGCTGCAGGACGGTAAACATCGGCCGCCACCAAAAGCGGTCTGCGATATTTCTTCAGCTCGCCACCCAGCTTCGCTGACATGGTAGTCTTACCGGCACCGTTCAAACCCACCATCATCAGGACATTCAGTCCCGAATGAAGTGGAAGACGAACCGGCTCACTTCCCATGAGCTTCACCAGCTCCTCGTTTACGATCTTGATCACGGTCTGTCCCGGGGTCAGGCTGTTCATCACATCCTGTCCGATCGCCCGCTCCTCCACCGACTTGACAAACTGCTTCACCACGCGGAAGTTTACATCTGCCTCTAACAGAGCCATCTTTACTTCCCGAAGCGCAGTCTTCACATCAGCCTCAGTCAAGCGTCCTTTACTCTTCAGACCTTTAAATATATTTTGCAGTTTTTCCGAAATGCCCTCAAATGCCACGGACTAACCTCCCAAACTAACACTCACTAAATCCTACAATTCTCCGACGATCTCCGATGCAATCGCCTCAATCTCTGCAACCAGGTTCACATTCCCGGACTCGCCACAACGACGGGCCAGCTCGTGAATCTGCTCAACCTTTGCGCGAGTATTCACAAACTTTTCAACCAACCGAAGCTTCTCTTCATAATCCGCCAACTGCTTATTACACCGCCGGATCATATCATGAACTCCCTGACGGGAAATCCCGCGTTCCTCGGCAACTTCACTTAAAGATAAATCATTGAACACCACATCTTCATAAATCTGGCGCTGGTGCTCTGTCAGCAGTTCGCCGTAGAAATCAAACAATAATGTTTGCTCGACAATCTTCTCCACGTTCATCACCGTATGGTACTATACACGAAAAAAACGATGTTGTCAAGTGTTTTTACTTGACAACATCAAAAATTTTTACTCCTCCAACATCTCCAGATACAGTTCCTCGTACTCTCTCGCTGAGCGGTTCCAGGAGAAGTCTGCCTGCATGGCGCGCTCCGCGATCCGGTTCCACTCTCGCTTCTTATCGTAGAAAACAGACTCCGCATAGCGGATCACATGAAGCATATCATGAGCGTTGTAATGCTCAAAGGAGAAGCCGGTTCCGGTATGAGTATACTCATTATACGGCTCTACCGTATCATTCAGACCGCCGGTCTCACGAACGATCGGCACCGTACCATAGCGAAGGCTCATCAGCTGGCTCAGTCCGCAGGGTTCAAAACGGCTGGGCATGAGGAACGCGTCGCAGGCCGCATAAATCTCGTGGGACAAGCTCTCCGCATAGAGGATATTCGCGGACACCTTTTCGGGGAATTTCGCCGCATAGTAGCTGAACATATCCTCGTACCGCTTCTCGCCGGTACCGAGGATCACCAGTTGGATATTATCACCGCAGAGGTCCTCCATCACCGCATTGATCAGATCAAAGCCCTTCTGATCAGTCAGACGTGAAACAATACCGATCATCATCACCTTCGGATCAACCTTAAGACCGAGTTTTCCCTGAAGGGCAGTCTTATTATTCTTTTTCAGCTTACGGAAGTTTTCCACTCCATAGGTTTGGGGAATCAGCTCATCGTTCTCCGGATCGTAAACGCGATAATCCAGACCGTTTACAATGCCGATCAGGTCATTACTTCTCGCCTGCATCAGTCCGTGCAGACCCTCGCCGTACTCCGGCGTCTTTATCTCCTCCACGTAAGTCTTGCTTACCGTGGTGACACGGTCCGCATAGACCAGACCGCCCTTTAACATATTTCCGTTTCCGTAGGCTTCCAGCTTATCGTAAGTGAAATAGTAATCCGACAGCATGGACAGCTTCTTAATCGCGTCAATACTCCACACTCCTTGGAACTTCAAGTTGTGGATGGTCATCACCGACTTGATATCGCGGTAAAACTCATCTCCTGCGTAGTGATCCTTCAGATATACCGGAATCAGACCGGTCTGCCAGTCATGACAATGGATGATGTCCGGCTTAAATCCGATCACCGGAAAGGCCGACAGAACTGCATTGCTGAAGAATGCAAATTTTTCCAAATCATAATACGCATCAGTATACGGAGCATTTCCACTGTAATAATCCTCGTTATCAATAAAATAATACTGGATTCCTTCATACGTGAGAGTCATGATACCAACATAGCAGTCACGCTCCATATATTTCATATAAAAATGGGTGACGGATTCCATCTGCCCGGTATATTTTTCAGAAATAAAGGTATACTTGGGCAATATAACCCGCACGTCAAACTCGTCTTTATTATAATAAGCGGGCAATGAACCGACAACGTCCGCAAGACCGCCGGTCTTAACAAAAGGAACACACTCAGATGCCGCAAACAAAATCTTCTTCATCGAAGGACCTCCCAACACAAAGATGTTTATATTATAACCGAATTGTGCCAAAAAAGGAATCCCCTTTTTATCCATATTTCCGCTTTTTTTGCATTAGACAACATTGATACCCTG
>JAFSBP010000116.1 GCA_017437205.1 Lachnospiraceae bacterium | reverse complement strand
TGATGTATACAGTGGAAAATGTTTATTTGACGGTAGCGATCCATGAAAAAGGTGCCACCTTGTGGTCAGTTAAAGGCACCGATGGTATGGAATATTTATGGCAGGGTGATCCGAAATACTGGGGTGACAGAGCACCAAACTTATTTCCGTATATTGCTCGAATGACAGAGCGAAAATATACCCTGAATGGCAAAACCTATGAGATGGATATTCATGGTTTTGCAAAGGATATGATTTTTCGCGCAGAGCAAATCTCGGCTGAACATATTGTTTTTTCAATTTGTGATACGAAAGAAACGTATGCTCAATATCCGTACAGGTTTCAGTTCTCTGTGAGTTATAAACTTGATGAGACAAAACTGTGTATTACATATTCTGTGAAAAACACCGATGAGAAGGAGATGTATTTCGGTGTGGGGGGACATCCGGGATTCAATGTGCCGTTTGACAGGGATACGGTGTTTGAGGACTATTATCTGGAGTTTGGCGAGCGTGAGGATGCAAAACGTGTGGTATTCTCGGAGGACTGTTTTGTGACTGGTAAGTTGTCAGATTTCTCTTTAGAGGGAGGGACACGATTGTCGCTACGCCATGATATGTTTGATGATGACGCGATCGTTCTGACGGATGTGGCGCATAGTGTTACGTTAATGTCTGATAAGAGCAGCAGAGCAGTTCGTGTTACATATCCGGATATGCCATATATCGGATTCTGGCATATGCCGAAGACGGATGCACCATATATCTGTATTGAACCGTGGTCATCGTTGCCTTCGAGAAAGGGAATTGTGGAGGATTTGGCGAAACAGCCCGGTTTGATCCATTTAGCACCACAGTGTGAATATGAGAATAAGATTGGTTTTGAGATAAAAATCTTGGGAGGAATTTAATCATGCAACAAGTAAAAAAATATGTCCAGGTAGGCTGCGGCTCCAGAGGAACAAAGGCGTATTCGGTTCCGCTGGTGAAAAAATTCGGTGATTGCGCAGAGCTTTGCGGTGTGTATGATATTAATCGCAAACGTGCCGAGCTGGTCAGTGAGTATGCTGGGAAAGACGTTCCGGTGTATGATGATTTTGACCGGATGATCGAGGAGGTGAAACCGGACACGGTGATCGTGACATCGAAGGACAGCACACACGACGATTACATCATCCGCGCACTCCATGCAGGCTGTGACGTGATTTCTGAAAAGCCCTTGACCACCACCTTTGAGAAGGCGATGGCCATCAAGCAGGCGAAGGAGGAAACTGGCAAGGAATTGATCGTGACGTTTAATCTTCGGTTCCAGCCGTTTTTTAAGCGAATCAAAGAGATTCTGGCGACGGGCATCCTCGGAGATATATTGAGCGTACATTTCGAATGGATGCTGGATACCAGACACGGTGCGGATTATTTCCGCCGCTGGCATCGTCAGCGGGAAAATTCCGGTTCCCTGCTGGTACATAAATCCACCCATCACTTTGACCTGATTAATTGGTTTTTGGAGGAGGATCCGGTGGCAGTGAATGCTTTCGGCACCAGACGTTTCTATGGACCGACCCGCGATGAGCGCTCCGAGCGCTGTCTAACCTGCTCTTATAAGGACAAATGCGAGTTTTTTATGGACATCCACAAGGGTGGTCTGGGGGAAATGTATTTGGCTTGCGAGGATGCAGACGGATACTTCCGTGATCGTTGCGTCTTCTCTGAGGAGATCGATATTGAGGACAGCATCAGTGTGAATGTGCAGTACAGCGGCGGAGCGGTGATGAGCTATTCATTGACGGCACATTCTCCCTATGAAGGATTGAATATGGTCTTAAACGGCACAAAGGGACGTATGGAGATTCATCGCGTAGCCAGTAGTTCAGTGAATTATGCCGAAGAATCAAAGGAGATTGTGAAGATTTATAATCGCAAGGGCGAGGAAATCAGCATCCGCATGCCCGATGGAGATAAAGAAGGTCATGGCGGTGCAGATGATAAGCTCCGCGATTTCCTGTTTCGGGAGAGAGGAGAAGATCCGTTGGGGCAGATGGCGGATCTCAAGGCAGGAATGATGTCCATCGGTATCGGAATGGC
>JAFSBP010000115.1 GCA_017437205.1 Lachnospiraceae bacterium | reverse complement strand
TCACCAGCGTGTCTTGAAACCGTCCTGTCAGTACTTTTCCAAATAACAAACCACCCAAGCCACCCACGATAATCGCTGCAACATTGATGATCGTACCTAAACCAATCATGTCATTCACTTTCCCCAGTTCTCCAACTCTTCTCTCAGCGCTCCCAGCAGCTCGCTCTCCGGCATCTTCCTCACGATCTCGCCGTGCTTGATCAAAAGCCCCTCGCCAATGCCACCCGCGATACCCAGATCAGCCTCCTTCGCCTCGCCGGGGCCGTTTACCACGCAGCCCATCACGGCCAGCTTAATGTCCAGATCCGGGAACCCAGCCGCCATGGTCTCCACCTGATTCGCCAACCCGATCAGATCAATCTGTGTTCTGCCGCAGGTAGGACAGGAAACCACCTCAATGCCACCTTTGCGTAAGCCCAAAGTCTTCAGAATGCGCTTCGCGGACTTCACTTCCTCCACCGGGTCACCGGTGAGGGACACACGGATCGTATCTCCGATGCCCTGGGACAGGATAATGCCCAAGCCAACCGCGGACTTGATATTGCCGGACCAGAGAGTTCCGGCCTCGGTGATGCCTACATGAAGGGGATATTCCGTCTGCGTGGAGATCAATTCGTGCGCCTTCGCACACATCATGACATCGGAGGATTTGATGCTGATGACCAGATTGTCATAGCCCAGATCCTCGATGATTTTCACCTGATTGAGCGCACTCTCCACCAGTCCGGCTGCCGTCACGCCGCCGTCTCTGGCAACAATCTCCTTCTCCAGGGAACCGCTGTTCACGCCGACGCGGATGGGAATATTTCGCTCCTTCGCCACATCCACCACGGCCTTCACCCGGTCGATGCTTCCGATATTTCCGGGGTTGATGCGGATTTTGTCCGCACCATTCTCCATGGCTGCGATCGCCATCTTATAATTGAAATGAATGTCTGCCACCACCGGAATGTGCACGGCCTGCTTGATCTTGCCCAGGCTGATGGCTGCCTCCTCGGTGGGCACGGTACAGCGGATGATCTCGCATCCCGCCTCCTCCAGGCGCAGAATCTGCGCGATGGTACCCGCCGTGTCCTCAGTTTTTGTATTGGTCATGGACTGGATAGCGATGGGATTATTTCCTCCGATCACTACATTTCCGATTCTAACTTCCTTCGTTTTCATACGAGCCATGATTATTCCTCCTGTTCGCTCTGATTTATTTCTATTGATCCTACCCAATTCACTTCAATTCTGCCGCAGCCTCCAGACACAAAAGCAGTGCCAGCGGAAAAGAATCTCCTCCCCAGCCGCGCTCATCGTAGTGCTCCATATCCGCCAAAGTGTCCGCCGTAAACAATATCTGTCCGAACTTCGCGCCTCTGAATTTCGCGCAGGCCTCCAGCGCCGCACACTCCATCTCCACCACCGCACAGCCCTCGCTTCTGCGGTACTCCACCTTCTCTCTCGTCTCCCGGAAAAAACCATCGGTAGTCCAGGTGATACATTCTCGATAAGGGAAATGATGTCTGATTAAGACCGTCTCAATCGCCTTCATCGCCTCCCGGTCAATTTCCACAAATCGTGACGGCGCCAGATAATGGTAAGATGTTCCTTCGTCGCGCAATGCCCTCGCAGGAACCAGAAAGGTATTTTCCGGCAAATCCACCAGCGCACCGCAGGAACCGGCGGAGATCACCGCCTCCACGCCGTGGGCAATCAGCCAATCCAATATCTGCGTCGCAGGCGCGGAGCCTACCGGTGCCTGACACAGGGCGATTTCCTGCCCCTCAAAGTTCACGCAGTAGACCGGGTACATCTTCGTCGCAGACTCAAATTCCTCAATGACAGGGCAATCGTGCGCCCTCGCATACTCATCCACACAATCGCTAAGAAACGCAAACACCGCTTTCTTCGGCAACTTGAATGGGTGCCGTCCAGGCATGATAACCGCCTCCTGACAGTCATCGTATTCCAAAATCGGTATCTCATGTTTGATCAGTGCCATATCTTCTCTCCAAACTCAATTTCTCCATCGCTCCACGATCTCATCCTCTCTGACCGGAGGCTGACCGATCCACGAAAACGCTTCGTCAATATCCAACGTCACTCTATCCCCGTCCACAAAGCAGGGGATTCCGATGCCGCCCCGCACTTTGCATTCATTAAACGCCTCGTTGTGATCGCGGATTGCAAGAAACTCTCGAAGTGTCTGCGTGTCTGCGGTGATGTTGCAATAGTCAAGCTCCAGCCCGCGAGTCTTCATAATATGTTTTAAGTTGCGGCAATCAATGCAAATGTCTGCTCCGTATACCTTCATCATCATTTTCTGTCCTTTTCCTATATTAGCTCTATGTCGCACCACTCGAATCCCAAAACACCTCTATTATATTCTACCACAAGAAAAATGGAGGGTAAAGAGTAAAATGCAGTAAAACGCACCCTAATAAAGGGATGCGTTCTACTCTCATCAATATTATTGAAGCTGCGTAATCACCGGATGTGCGGACACCAGTCTGGGTCCTCTAGGTCCCCGCCGTCCCC
>JAFSBP010000114.1 GCA_017437205.1 Lachnospiraceae bacterium | reverse complement strand
GACGTGACCCGTGAAGAATGGCTGTCCGGGTTTGGGAAAACGGATCGTCTGAAGCCTTGCGTTACGATCGTCTTATATTTTGGCGAGGAGTGGGATGGAGCGATGCGTCTCCATGAATTAATTGATTTTACGGATATTCCATCGAAACTGAGGGCGCTGATAAGTGATTATCCGATACATATTTTAGAAATACAAAAACTGACGGACACGAGTATGTTTCAAACGGATGTAAAGCAGGTGTTTGATGCGATCCGGTTTTCAAAAGATCCGGAAAAATTTAAGGAACTGATCAAAACCGATCCGGCGTTTCGGGCGTTGGACGTTGAGGCATACGATGTGATCATGCAATATACACGGGCAAAAGAATTTGGAGAAATAAAAGAAAAAGTAATCCGAGAGGAGAAAGTGGATATGTGTAAGGCATTGACGTTATTGTTGGAAGACGAAAGAACACAGGGAAAGAAAGAAGGAATAAAAGAAGGAATAAAAGAAGGAATAAAAGAAGTAATAAAAGAAGGGGAGACGCGGGCTTGTTTGGCATCGGTAAAAAATCTCATGGCAAATTTAAACCTCACGCTGGAGCAGACGATGGAGATGTTGGGCATGGAGCCGGAAATGAAGACGGCATGTCGGAATAGGCTGAGATAGTTGCTTATTAAATTTTTTAAAAATGGTAATATTTCCCTCTGAATCGGTAGTTAATAGTTGAAGGAACGACAAGGAGGTGACTGAATTATGGAAGATAACGAGATCATTCGATTGCTTTGGGAACGCTCCGAGCATGCAATCCTGGGCGTGTCAGAAAAGTACGGCGGTTTAGTAAGGCAGATCGCCACAAATATCCTGGCGAATGAGGAAGATGTGGCGGAGAGTATGAATGACACTTGGCTGGGTCTTTGGAATGCGATTCCGCCGGCGAGACCGCAGAAACTGATGCCGTACATTTGTCGGATTGCCCGGAATATTTCGTTGAAGCGTCATCGAGATAATACTGCGGCACGGCGGGACTCTCGCGCGAGTGTGCCTATTGATGAACTGGAAGGTTGCCTTCCGGGGCCGTCGATGGAAGATATCTGGTCCGAAAGGGAACTGGGCAGGAGCATTAACCGGTTTTTGGAGACGGTAGAGCCGGAAAATCGGGTGATTTTCATTAAGCGGTATTGGTTCTCCGATTCGGTATCTGAGATTGCCGGCGCGATGAAGATGAGCGAAAATCATATTTCAGTCAGATTGTTCCGCACGAAAAAGAAACTGAAGCAATATTTGGCGAAGGAGGGGATTGAGGTATGAGCAGAGAATACTTGGAAGATGCGATGCAGGAAATCAGTGATGAGTATCTTGAGGAAGCGGTTGAGTGGAAGCCCGCAGAGGCGCGAGTGATAGCCAAGAAGCAAAAAACACAGCAAAAGGGAACTCTCGGAATGGCGTGTGGCCGCAAACAGGTACGTGGATGGCGTGTCGCGGTGGCACTGGTGACGGCAGTTGCAGTGATCGCGACGGCGGTGTTCGGAATTGGCGGCTTTCGGTTTGGCAGAAGATCGTCTGTGCTGAAGGCATTCGCGATCAGCGAGGCGGAGTATCCGAAAGCGAGTCCTTATCCGGATCCGGCGAAGTTTGGATTCTTGGATTCCAAGGAAAATCAGGAGGCCTTTTCGGAGGCCTTTGCACCCTGGCGGGCAGAGCAGAAAAACCGATGGGCGCAGGCGAAAGTAATTGGAGATGGTCTGGACGGTTTTTGGCAGCAGTCGATTTCTGCGTTTTTAAAGGACGCTGGGGAGGAGAATCGGGTTTATTCTCCGGTGAATGTATATATGGCACTGGCGATGCTGGCGGAGATTACGGATGGTGACAGCAGGCGTCAGGTGACGGAGCTACTGGGAGTAAAGAGTGTGGAAGAACTTCGTGAGCAGGCGAAGGCGGTGTGGACGGCAAATTATATGAATGATGGTGTAAACACCAGCATTTTGGGCAGTTCCCTGTGGCTGCGAAACGATATGGAATTTAAAAAGCCTGTGTTAGAGACGCTGGCAAATACCTATTATGCATCCTCCTACCGAGGGGAGATGGGTTCGGAAAAGATGAATCAAGCGTTTCAGACATGGCTGAACGAGCAGACCGGAGGTCTGTTGGAGGACTATGTGGAGGAGGAAACTCTGAGTGAGGAAACTATTCTGGCACTTGCGAGCACCATCTATTATCAGGCGAAGTGGACGGATGAGTTTTTTGACGAGAAGAACGAGGACGGAGTCTTTCACAGTCCTGTGGGGGATGTGCAGTGCGAATTTATGTATGAGCACATGATTATGGGCGGCACATACTACTGGGGAGAGAAGTTTGGCGCTGTGGAAAAGAGTCTGGACAATAGCCATCGAATGTGGTTTATTCTTCCCGACGAGGGAGTGTCCGTGGATGAGCTTTTGCCGGAGGCAGAAATGATGGACTTTTTTATCGCCGATGAATGGGAAAAACAAAAGGCGATGAATATTCACTTTTATCTTCCGAAGTTCGATGTGTCCTCAAAGATGGAT
>JAFSBP010000113.1 GCA_017437205.1 Lachnospiraceae bacterium | reverse complement strand
GATAACTGCGGGGATAACCATCGTTGCGAGGAACAATGCAACCGCGCCAATCTTTCCACCAAGCGTAGCAACAGGAGCGGTAGGAACTGCTTCTCCGCTTACAGCCTTCTTCAGGAAAGGAACCTTCAAAAGAAGAACTGCCAGAGCCATAATCATCACTAAGAAACCAATCATTGCAACACACTCAAACGCTTCCTTCAGCCACCAGATTTGGTTTCCGGCAGCAATATCCTTCAGCTGATTTCCGTAGTACTCGGAGAATGCCTCACGATAGAAATCTACCATATGGCCGGTGGTCTTGGTGGAGAAATGGTTCCAAGGGTGAGTCTCTGCAGGCTGATAAATGATGCGCTTGCCGCCGTCAGCAGCATCGTACCACTTGTTCGCCTCTGCTACAGCATCCTCTGCAAGACCCAGAACGGTCTTACCTTCAGGAGTTGCCACATAATCTTTATGAACCACAGTTCCCGCTGCATTTTCAGCGTTAAAGAAGAATTCATCGTACTGAGCTGCAATCTTACCGATAGTACGTCCACCGAACATGGATGCTGCAGTCGCTGCATTTAAACCGAACCATGCGGTGTAGGAGTAGTCAGAACCTGCGGACAGGCCAGCTGCGATCATACGAACACCGCTTGTTGCATATGCAAGCTCATCAAAATACAGCGCCATACTGGAGGAAAAACCGCCCATAGAGTGACCGCTGACCGCGATCATACCATTTCCGTTCGCGTCCTTCAGAACATAGTCCTGCTTATACATATAAGACACAGCATCAAAGATTGCGTACGGCCAGAAAGTGGTAAACCCACCGGTGTTGGTATCACTTCCTTTAGAATGACCATGGTCATACATATCCAGTGCCAAAACCACATATCCGCGCCGGGACATCTCAATCGCAGGAGCATCCTGCATCTCTGCACTGTTCAGATAACCATGAGTCGTGACAAGTGTGGGATGAGGATTCTCTGCGCTTGCACCCTTAGGCATATAAAGCAAGCCTGACAGAACACCTCTTGACTGACCTTTCGCGTCAACCCCTCCGTCAAAGTAAACGCGGGATACTTTTACCGAGTATCCGGATGTGTTGAATGCCTGCGCAACAACACTGCCCAAGAGCATCACCACGATGCTGACAGCGAGAACGATCACTGCCAAATTCTTTTTTTGTTTCATCCTTCTTTACCTCCTTGTATTTATTAAATGGAACGCTCGATCTTCTTCGTTCCTTTTAATCCCGTTGCTTTTCCTTATAGCGAGTAAGCGCTTCCTTAAAAATCCGCCGGATGACCTCTTCATCCTCCCCGGATATCGGACTCCAACTCTCCATCCGCTGATGAATGGAATACACTTCATCCTTCAGCTTCACACCGACATCCGTCACATGCAGAACCAGATTCCTCTCATCCGAAACGTCGCGGTTTCTGGTGATATACCCCTTCTCCTCCAGTCGCTTTAATACCGGTGTCAATGTACCGGAGTCGAGATACAGTCTCTCTCCCAATGCCTTCAAATTAATCTGCTTTTCCTCCCAGAGAACAAGCATCGTCAAGTACTGCGTGTAAGTCAGCCCCATCTCATCCAAATACGGACGGTAATAACGCGTCGTATCTCGAGCACAGGCATAAAGCAGAAAACACAACTGGTTTTCCAACTTCAATACCTCATCTCTGTCATTCATCAAATCATCCCCCTCTGATTTGTATCAAATTAAATTGCGCCCAATCTAATTTAATTATAGGTCTTCAACAAACTTCAGTCAAGTTATTTTACCTTTTTCTCTTTTTTCTACAATTAATTGAAACCATTTTTGTACACAATGTCTTTCCACTTATCATCTAATGTTTTTCTCTAAACCATACGCAGATTTTCGCCGATCTATTCCATTCTTCTCAAACCGAATGCATGTTCGATTTTAAATCTTGACATTTCCTGCCATTCTGAGTATACTATGAACAGAAGGAGATCAATTATGGCTGAACCAATCATTTTTCATGTAGATGTAAACAGTGCCTTTTTATCATGGGAAGCCAGTTACCGCATGCGCGAACTTGGAGACCCGGTAGATCTGCGCACTATTCCTTCCGCAGTAGGCGGAAATGAAGAACTTCGTCATGGTATTGTTTTAGCCAAATCATCGGTGGCGAAACGCTTCGGTGTCCGCACCGGTGAACCGCTTGTAAATGCCCGTCGCAAATGCCCGGGCTTGGTCGTTGTTCCACCGAACTTTGATCTCTATGTTCGTAACTCCACCGCCTTTATTGATTTATTAAAGGAATATTCTCCCTTAGTGGAGCAGTACAGCATCGACGAAGCTTTCTGTGATATGACCGGAACCGAACTTCTCTACGGCGATCCGGTGGCTTTTGCATATAAATTAAAAGAGGAAATTTCCTCCCGCTTGGGTTTTACTGTAAATATCGGTATCTCCTGCAATAAACTGCTCGCGAAAACGGCATCCGATTTTGAGAAGCCTGACCGGGTTCACACGCTCTTTCCATCAGAAATGGTCGAAAAATTCTGGCCCTTGCCTGTAGGTGAACTTTTGTTTTCAGGACGTTCTGCGGGGAGAGTATTTCATAGCCTGGGAATTAAGACCATAGGCGATTTGGCCGCATCTGACCGCTCGCTGCTAGTCACTCACTTAGGGAAGCACGGAGGCTTTCTCTGGGACAGTGCCAACGGAATTGACCGTGATCCTGTCGCCTCCCACGAAGCGGCAAATAAAGGCTACGGTAACTCTCAGACTATCCCGTTTGATGTCACTGACCGTGATACCGCTCTTCGCTTTTTGCTGTCACTCTCTGAGACCGTCAGTGCGCGAATTCGTGCGGATCACGCTCACATTACGACCGTTTCAGTGCAAATTACAGACTACGAATTTCATAACTCTTCAAAACAGATGACCTTGCCTTCCACGACAAACTCGACGGAGGTCATCTACGATGCAGTATGTACGCTCTTTGATCGACTGTGGGACGGTACCCCCATCAGACTTCTAGGCGTACACACCGGACATGCTACAGAAACCGCTTATGAACAATTTGATCTTTTTCATCCGGAACGCTCAGAGAAACTTTCCCGGCTAAATGCCGCTGTAGATTCCATCCGAACACGCTACGGTGAAGCCTCTTTAAAGCGTGCTATTTTTATTGATACAGGTGATTCGCATCAAACACTAACCAAAGCAAAATATTCCGATACCACCAAGGAGGTCCTTCCATGAAGAAACGCCCTGTCGCTCTGATTACCGGAGCCTCACGCGGCATCGGCCGCGAAATCGCACTTACCTTTGCCTGTCACGGCTATGACTGCATTATCACCTGCCGCGAACGTTTTAACGCACTATCCGCGGTCCAGGATGAGATTTCCTCTCTCGGCGTTGCATGTCAAACTTTCGTGGGAGATCTGGGGTGCTTTGAGGACTGCCAGCGCCTTTTTTCTGACATTGCCAATCACTTTGATCGTTTGGATGTTCTGGTAAATAATGCAGGAATCGCACATATCGGTCTGCTCCAGGATATGACCGCCCACGAATGGAACCATCTTTTGCAGACAAACTTAAGCAGTTGTTTCTACTGTTCCAAGCTTGCGATTCCCATGATGTTAAAAAACAAATCCGGAAATATTCTCAATATTTCCAGTGTCTGGGGACAGATCGGCGCCTCATGTGAGGCAGCATACTCCGCCACCAAGGGGGGAATCAATTCTCTGACTAAAGCCCTTGCTAAGGAATTAGCTCCCTCCGGCATTCGCGTAAATGCAATCGCCTGCGGAGTCATTGACACAGAGATGAATCATTGCTTTTCTGAAGAAGATAGAGAAGCTCTTCAGGACGAGATTCCCATGGGACGTTTTGGAATGGCTGAGGAAGTTGGCTCTTTTGCCTACTCCATTGTGACCGGTGCGCCTTATCTGACCGGTCAGATAATCGCCTATGACGGTGGGTGGATATAATTTTGCAATTTTTTTCATTTTGTTCTATGCAAAAGAGAGAGAAGCCGACTACACTCAAGCTTCTCTCTCTTTTGATTTGATCATCTGTATGTATCAATTATTTCTCTACGATTTCAAGGATATCCATCGGACAAGCCTTTACACAAATACCACAGGAAATACACTTGCTGGG
>JAFSBP010000112.1 GCA_017437205.1 Lachnospiraceae bacterium | reverse complement strand
CTTGGCTGTGTACGGAAACCACCCTCTACCGATATCCGAGAAGCAAGGAGGAGGTGGAGAAGTTCTCCTACCAGTCAGCTGTATTTGGAGCGATTGCCGGCTCACCATGGACGGTTCGTTCCATGAAGAATCGGGCAGATGTGGCGATTGACATTGACTATCTGTACGATGGTCTGAAAGAAAGCTTCGGCTATTTTAAGGATAACTACGCTATTTTCGAAGCAAAAGCTTACAATCACGTGAAGCTGTTGTACATTTGCGATAATTTCTATGCATCTGAGACCGGTAAAGAGGATTTCACGGGGGTGCTGGAGATTCTGGCGAAGAATCAGATTCCCTTCTCGATTATTGATGAGAGTGATATCGCTGCACTAAAAGAGGACGATGTGATCATCTTGCCGAATATCCAGTATGCGGCAAAGAGTGTTTACCGGGATTTGAAGAAGGCGGCTGAGCGTGGAACCAAAATTGTTCGGGTTGGCAGCTACGGAATCTATAACGAAGAGACCAAGGGAATTTCCGAGAGCGATGAGTGCTTCCAGCTTAACGGAATCAAGTCAAAAGTGGTGATTAGCCAAAATGCGCCGAAGGAAGAATTGATCGACGCAGTGGGTAACCGGATTGCAATCAATCTGGAAGACGTTGTGGTTGAGACGAAGATTATGGATGACGGCAGACTGGTTCTTCACTTGCTCAACGCAGACAACACGAACGGAGTGAAGCAGTTGGAGGTTGCATTTGCCGATCAGATGCTTACACAGTTTAATCATGCGTCGGTTCTTGCACCCAATGAGATTCGCAGCGAGGTTAAACTGGAAGGCAACGTGGCAAAGATTTGTGTTGACGATTACAAAACACTGGTCAGCGTGGTCTTTGAGTAAGTTTGATATGTGAGAAGGAATGAGGGAGAAGTCATGAAGGAGATAGCGGAATTTTCACCGAATACAGAGTTTTACTGCCTGCGGGATAAGGCAATAAAACACATCAGTGACCGTGTTGTAGATGCCTACCGAAGGGCTCGTGAGATCCGGGAACAGATAAAGACGCCTGACGCGTTCAATGTGTATCAGGCGAGGAATAGGGAAATTTTGCTTTCCTCTTTTGGCGATATCCCTTATGATAACGGGCTTCCACTTGATGCACGGATTACCGGTGTGATTGAAGAGAAAGAACTGATCATCGAAAAGGTAGTGTTTCAGTCTCTGCCGAAGATGTACGTGACAGCCAATCTATATATTCCCAGAGTGCGGGAAGAAAAGACACCGGCAGTGCTCATGCAATGTGGGCATGCAGTTGAGGGAAAAGCCTATGATGAGTTTCAGCGGGCAGCAAGGATGATCGCAAGAGCCGGGCTGATGGTATTTGTGACCGATCCGGTGGGGCAAGGAGAGAGACTTGCTTATATTGAGAACGAGGAGCCGTTGATCACCGGTGCAGTGGCGAATCATCAGCAGTTTGGTCATCAGTGCTTCCTTACCGGTGCGGCCTCCGTAAAGTACTTTGTTGCAGATGCAATGCGTGCCATTGATTACCTCCAGTCCAGAGCAGATGTGGACGGTGATCGGATCGGTGCGACAGGAATCTCCGGGGGAGGAACCATGACCTCGGTGATCGCAGCGGTGGATGTGCGGGTTAAAGCAGCGGCTCCCGGATGTTGGGCATGCGCAGGCGAAGATTATTTCTTTGTTGGAACGTCACCGGACTCTGAGCAGATCTGGCCCGGAATCATCGGAAACAGCTTTGAATGTCACGAGTTGATGAGTATGATCTGTCCGAGAGCGCTTCTGTTTCTTTCTGCGGAGGATGATTTTATTCCCATAGAAGGAGTAAAAAAATTATACGGAAAATGCACTGAATTTTGGGGGATTGCGGGAAACGCATCAGATGTACAGATGATGGTCTCCCCCGGTCCTCATGGCTACTCCAATGAGATGGCTGTTTGCGCGGCAGCATTTTTCCAAAAACACCTTCTGGGAAATGAAAAGGAGTTTTCTACTGAGCTACCCGTTGTACTGGAGCCCGGAACGCTTAACGTGACAAAAAGCGGGCTGGTGAAAGTTGATTTGGACAGTTTGTTCCCCTATGACAAAAATCTGGAGGAATATCATCAAACAAGCTTCAGAACAAAAACGCATGAAGAACGCCGAAGAATTTTGGCAGAGAAAGTATATCAGGGACGGGATACCCGGATGGAAATCCACATGCGGACGCTGAAGCGGAAGGTTCACGAAGGAATGACGGCTAAGCACTTACTGTGGTTTTCGCAGGAGCTGATGCCCATTTACGGGATACTGATTAAGCAGGAAAGAGAAGAAGATGTAAACCTGCCAATTACCCTTTGTCTCTGGGAAGGCGGAACAGATGCAATCTGCGAACATGAGACGCAGATTTGGCAGATTTGTGCAACCCACCAGGCGGTGTTGATCGTGGATTTGACAACGATAGGAAAGAATGCATCCAACGAGCTGCTGAGTTTGAACGGAGCCTTTAAAGCGGTGGACAAGGTGTCAAAAACACTAATTCAGCTGGGGGATTCACTTGGCGCATTAAAGACATTTGATTTAATGTATTCGATTCGTGTTTGTCGGGAGAGACTGGGGGCAGAACAAATCTGCATCTATGCGGAGGGGGAATACGCGATTTTTGCCCGGATGGCGGAACTTTTGGATGGTACGATTCAGGTGACGACAGAGAATGAGGTTACAGTGGAGCAGATCATTACAGATAAGATGTATCCGTTTCAGAGAACTTCAAAGCTGTTGATGCCTGGATTGGGTGGACTGGTGAAATGATTTGGTGAGGGAAAGGAGAGGAAGATGAAATTAACGATTTGTGGCGATGTTTGCCCGGTGAAAACTGATGAGTTATTTGTAAAAGGAGATATTGAAGGGCTGTTTCATGATGTTCCTGCGGTATTACAGGACTCAGACCGAGTGATGGTAAATTTGGAAGCGGCATTGACCGATTCTGAATACAGGATCACGAAAAAAGGACCGAATGTGAAAGGTTCTCCTGTTTGCGCCAAGGTTCTTAAAGAGATCGGAGTGACGGACTGTGGAATCTGCAATAATCATATTTTTGATTTCGGTGTGGAAGGCGCGCTGGATACCATGAAGGCGTTGGAAACTTACGGTCTTTCCTACACCGGATTTGGCGAGAACGCAGAGGCGGCCAGAAAGAATCTCGTGATGGAGAAGGATGGTCAGCGAGTGGCGGTGATTGCGGTTTGTGAGCACGAATATTGCTATGCGCTGG
>JAFSBP010000111.1 GCA_017437205.1 Lachnospiraceae bacterium | reverse complement strand
TACCGCTTAATGAGGTTCGCCTGCCCCTGCGTAAGCGCCGTTCCCAGAGGCGCCACCGCATTGGTAAAGCCTGCCTGATGGAGAGAAATCACGTCCATATATCCCTCGCAGATGAGGAAATACGGCTTTCTCGTGGTACGCGCATAATTCAATCCGTAGAGATTTCTGCTCTTATCAAACAGCTTCGTCTCCGGCGAGTTCAGATACTTAGGCTCTCCCTCGCCCATCACACGGCCACCGAATCCGATAATCTTATTATTGCTGTCCATAATGGGGAACATTGCCCGATTGAAAAACATATCGTAAGCATCGTTCTCCTTCACCTTCACCAGACCGGTTTCTTTTAGCGTCTCGTCATCAAAGCCCTTGCTCTTTAAAAATTTATACAAATCATCCCGGTAATTATCCGAGTAACCGAGACCAAATCTTTTAATCGTCTCCGGTGTGAGGCCGCGTCCAAGGAAGTAGTCCATCGCCCGCTGTCCTCTCGGCGAATTCATCAATCGGTAAAAATAGACACCGGCCAGTTTATTGATCTCCAGAAGGCGGCTCCTCAGATCTGCCTCACGGCGCTGTTCTGCGGTCTCCTCCACCTTCGGAAGCTCCACGCCTGCACGCTGCGCCAGCGCCTGCATCGCCTCGGTAAATGTATAGTTTTCATATTCCATGAGGAAGGTGAACACATTTCCTCCCGCGCCGCAGCCGAAACAGTAATACATCTGCTTCGCCGGGGTCACGGAAAAGGACGCCGTCTTCTCATTGTGAAAGGGGCATAGACCGAAATAAGTCCCGCCTCGTTTTTGGATCTTCACATATCCGGAAACCACGTCCACAATATCATTCCTGGAGCGTACCTCCTCGATCAGATCATCTGAATAACGCATGATCAATATACCTGCCAGTTTCTCGGCACAAACAGCCGCTCATATGTATCGATGGCGTAGCCATCACTCATGCCCGCAATATAATCACAGACCACTCTCTCGTCCGAATCTCCGTGCATCTCCCGAAGCATGCGATACTCCTCCGGAAGCTCGTCCAAATGATTCATATAATAGATAAATAGCTGCTTTAACAGCTCCTTCGCCCGGCCGTCCTCGCTCTTCGACTTCGAGTTCGTGTAGACATTCGCAAACATAAACTTGCGAAGATTTCCCATCGCCTGCTCAATGTCCGCGGACATCCGGATATCCGGCTGATCCAGACTGTGCTCAATGATATCGTGAACCAGACAATTCAGGCGCGCCTTTACCGTGTGTCCGAGAATATCTGTACAACTCTTCGGCAACATCTCCTCCGTCAGAATACCTCCGCGGATGGCATCATCAATATCATGGTTGATATAGGCGATCTTATCCGACAGGCGGACAACCTTTCCCTCCAGCGTAGACGGATTTCCCGCCGTGCGATGGTTTAAAATACCGTCTCTGACCTCCCAGGTCAGATTCAGTCCCATGCCCTTCTTCTCCAGCACCTCCACCACGCGCACACTCTGCTCGTAGTGGGTGAATCCTTCCGTACAGATACCATCCAGCGCATCCTCGCCTGCATGACCGAAAGGAGTGTGTCCCAGGTCATGGCCGAGCGCTATCGCCTCCGTCAGATCCTGATTCAGTCTGAGCGCCTTCGCCACGGTGCGCGCGATCTGCGCCACCTCCAGCGTGTGTGTGAGGCGGGTACGATAATGATCGCCTGAAGGAGCTAAGAATACCTGAGTCTTATGCTTTAGGCGGCGAAACGCCTTACAGTGGATGATCCGGTCACGGTCTCTCTGATACTCCGTGCGGATATCGCAAGGTTCGTCAAAGCGCTCACGTCCGCGCGTCTGTGCACTTTTCGCGGCATAAGGGCTTAGGTAAAGTTTCTCCTCCATCTCCAGCATTTCTCGAATATTCATGGCATGTCCTCCTTTGGTGAGGGTAGTCGTGATTTAATTGTACCACAAAATCTCAAAAATAGCAAACACATGTACTATATATATTCATTAAAACTAAAAAATATGCACGATAAATCCACATTTTTCCAAATTTCTTGCTGAATTTGTCGGAAAGAAAATGAGATGCCCCGAAGTCAACACTTCAAAACACCTCATATCGCATTTTATTTACGCCAGCAAATCCTTATAATACTCTTCCATCTGCTCTTTCGTCGCAAAATTCGCCACATACATGCGGTTGCCCATCGCTCCGGACAGCGCATCCGGGATGCGACCCTCCATCTTCATGCAATGGCCGTACTTCGCCATGATGTCGTCGTGGCTCATCGCATATTCCTTACCGTCGCGCAGTCCGGCAAATGCACAGTATGCACGCTCGCCCACTTCCTTTGTGGAGTGATCGAAGGCGATCATGTCCGCCCAGATCTTGTACACGTCGGTGCTGTTGGCGAAGTTCATCATGTCGGGGGAGAATCCACCGCAGGGGCGCATATTTACTTCGAGAGCGACCACATCGCCCTTCTTGCCCAGATGCTGGTCAGACAGCAGGCGGAAGAACTCGAAGTGAACGAAACGGTTCTTTACGCCGAATGCTTTCACCGTCGCGCGTCCTGCCTCGCGCACATCCTCAGGCAGTTCATTGACAATGTAATAAATGGAATCCTCATTATTATTTACCACGTCCATCAGAGATACGGGGGTCACATTTCCGGTCTCAAAGATGGGCTCACAGTTGGAGTCGATGATTGCGTCGTAGGAATTGATCTCCGCGTGGATGAACTCCTCCATGATGTAGGATACATTGTCCTCTTTCTCTGCGAGGAAAGCCTGTAACTGCTCATCGTTCTCAATGCGGTATGTATGGGTCGCGCCCACACCGTTGTCCGGCTTCACGATCACGGGGTATTTTACCTTCTTAATAAAGCGGACGCAGTCGTCAAAGCCCTCCACGATGTGGTAGCGGGCAACGGGAATGCCTGCCTTGCGATAATAAGGCTTCATCTTTGACTTATACTTGATGCGGCTCATGTCCTCGGTCTGGAAACCGCTGGTGATGTTAAAATCGGTGCGCAGCTTTGCGTCGCGCTCCAGCCAGTACTCATTGTTGGACTCCAGCCAGTCGATGCGGCCGTGCTTGAAAATAAAGAATGCAACCGCACGGTAAACAGAGTCCTCATTCTCCAGGCTGTCTACCTTGTAATACTCATTTAAACTGTCCTTCAGTTCCTTGGAAAGCTCCTCGTAGGGCTGATCACCGATACCCAGTACATTCATGCCGTTATCCTTCAAGTGGCGGCAGAACTGCCAATAGTTTGTGGGGAAATTCGGGGAAATAAATACAAAATTCTTCATGCTCTTTTCTCTTTCTATCCTTCTAGTTCTTGATATTTATATCTTTAACGCATTTTGCATCAGATAACAAAGTTAACTTAATCCAGCAGATACGGCACGTAATGCTGCACCTGCTTGTACCACCAGGGCCAGTCATGCACACAGTCATATCCCCAGTATTCCACGCGGGCAGAAATACCTTTGCTCTCCAAAATGGACTGCATTTGGCGGGTAGTCTCTGGAATCTCCCAAGCGCCCTGTCCAACGCAGATTACCGCTTTTTTCTGATTGTACATATTTATATAGGGATGGTCTGTTGGCATGTTTGCCAGATAGTGTACCGGAGAGTTCTGATACACCTGACTGTCCATATAGCTGCCAAAACCGTACTCCGCAGTATAAATACCACTAAGCGCCAACAGACGATCAAATATAAACGGGAAACGGAAGTAGAGGTTTGCTGCGTGGGTAGCTCCCAGACTGGCACCAAATACCATCACTCCCGGTTCGCCTGTCCAGCCATTGCGCTCGTTCACCGTGCTTCGCATAAAAGGAATCACCTCGTCGGTGATATAGTGGATCCACTGCTCATAGCGGGCAATTCTCCACCAAGGCTCTCCGCCCTGATTGGACCAGGTTTCCTTGTCAATGGTGTCAATGGAAAATACCATCACCTGCCCGGACTCGATCCAAGGCGCCCACACATCCGCCATATTGTAATTTTCAAAGTCAAAGAAGCGACCGTCCTGACAGGGAATGAACAGCACCGGTCTTCCCCCATGTCCGTAGGACTTACACTCCATATCCCGACCAAGCGCCGGACTGTACCATTTAAAATATTGTGTTTCCATATTTTACCTCAATTTGTCTTCTTTTGTCACTACTCCGTATATTGGAGTGTCTGCATAAAAAAGGGAATCTGTCTCTCCCAGCTGGCCTCACAATGTCTTCCGCCTGGAACGATGCGACTCTCCACCATCAGTCCTTTTTCCACAAGTAGCGCTGTAGTTTTCGCAAAACCGACCTTCATTCCCTCATGATTTCTAAGCTCCTCTGAACCGTAATCCAAATAAAGCACTGTATTGGGATCAATTTCTGCCTTTTTTATCATCTCAGAAACTTTCTCCGGGTCTGTCCAAATCGACGGAGACAATGCTGCCGCCCGTCCAAACACATGATTATACTCAAGCACCGCATATAAGCTCATAAGACCGCCCATAGAGCTTCCCGCAATCCACGTATGCTCCCGGTCACTCAAGGTTCGATATCTGCTGTCGATCATCGGTTTAAAATACCTCTCGATCCAATCCATGGTCTTCTCGCCTTTTCCGGTGATCGTCCCAAAATGCCTATCTGTGAACGTAAAAGGTGAATACTCCTTAAGTCTCCCGTGATCCGGACTGTGATTGCACTCAATCGCCGCCACGATCACCTCCGCGTTTACCCGATCAAGATAATCCTTCATCCCCCATGACTTTCCGTAGGTGGCGTGATCGTCAAAAAACACATTGTGCCCATCAAACATATATAATACCGGGTAACGCTTCTCCGGATTTCTTCGATATGATTTCGGGAGATAAAGATATGCTCTGCGCTTCTCCCTTCCGGTAAGTGCCGGAATCATGATCTGCCAGATTTTAATCATGAATGCCTCCAGTTTTCCAAATGCTTCGCGTAGTATAGCACACCTTTTTCTAAATGGCAACCCCATAAAAATGCTCTTAGCTGTATTTTTCTATTGAATTTCTCTGATTTTTGAACTATAATTTATTTGACAACTCATGTTCCTGCTTTGCAGGTATAACCAAAACGCGAAAGGAAGATAAAAAAATGATTGTACTTCACAAAAAAGATATTGCAAACTACTTAAACATGGACGCACGCCTGACCGCTGCTCTTCAGATGATCGCCGACGGCGCCGTTGAAAATGATCCCATCGGAAAAACTGTAGATTCTGATCAGATGTATCATATCGTTCAGTGCTACGATTCCAAGCCCTTTGAGCAGACCAAGTGGGAATCCCACAAGAAATACATTGATATTCAGTACATCATTTCCGGTCTCGAGCGCATTGATACCGCAATTGTTGAGGACGGCTTTACCGTTACCAGCCACAATGAGGAAAAGGATTGCCTCCTTTATCAAACAGATGATAATGCTTTCATCAGCCCGTTGGTATTGAGCGCCGGCACGATGGCGGTTCTCTACCCGGAAGACCTGCATCGTCCCCAGATTGCTGTAGGTGATCCTCAGGAAGTAAGAAAGATCGTATTTAAAATCAGAGTTTGATAACGGCAAGCGGCAGGGAAAAATCCCTGCCGTCGCTTTATTTTTATCTGATAAATTTCATTTTGAAAGACTCACCTTTGATCGATAACTCTCCACTTCCCAATTGACAATGAAATCAATCAAAAATTCAGGCATCGGTGAAACACCGCCAAAAGACTCCGCATAAGCAACCACCTTAATTGCATCCTGCATCACTACAAGTGCAGTTTCCGCCTCCTTTGCTGTCATTCCGCAGGCAAACATCCCCATATCTTTGACAAAGACAATCTTCGGCTTATAGCCGTTTTCCACCTCAAATGCATCAAATGCACCCTTTATATTTGCCTCTTCTGTCAATGCAAGCTGTTTCGCCTTCGCATAAACGATATGGTCGGGGGATAAACTCTTCGTTGCCGGATCATAGGCCAAAATCTCCGGATTCACTGTAAATTTCACTGCTGCACCGTTTCCATACAAAACAGAAAGTTCAGCTGCAATCTTCACTACTTTTTCACGGTCATATTCGATTTCGTCTATCATAGGATGTCGCTTCACCGTACTTTTCAGTGTATTCATCACCTGTGCTGCAAGTACGTCCAGTTCTTCAACACTGTCCCCGGCAAAGAAAATACCATGGTTTTCCAGAAAAAGCAGGGTACAATCCTTCCCGGTCTCCGCTTTATATACATCCATCCTCTGCTTACAGTCAATCGCCAGAATATATCCGGGCTTACATGCAGGCACCCAGACTGCCTCCGGGAACAGACGCGCCATTGCTGCCTCACCCTCTGCGGAACAGGTCAGACCGTTCACGATTGCCGGATGTACATGTAAAATAAACTGTTGAGGGAACAGATTGTGAAGCAATGTTTCCACGGAGGGACGTCTTGTCTCTCCCTCTACACGGGCTGCCATCATATCGGCAAGCACCGCGGATTCTCTCTCTGCCTCGCTCTCCGGATATGCCTTTGTCCACATCTTATCCAACAGCGCACGCTCCAGAACGACAAAATCTTCCGGCTTTATGGTCGCCAGTGCAGTTCCCGATCCCTTTACCCAAAGGCGGTCAGTACTCTTGAAAGACGTGTTTCCGCCTCCGGCAAGAACATATTCCGAGTCCGCACCGTATCTATTTGACATTGCAGCAAGCGCTTTAAGCTGCACTTCATAATTTACATTGGCCATTTTCGTCTATCCTCTTTTCTTCTGTACCTCTGCCTCATACTTTTCGATCACAGGGAACCACTCTCCATCGGAGGGCTTACCGCAAACCTTGCAGTATTCTTCCCAGATCTCGCCAAACGGCATGGTCTTTAATTCCTCCTGCAGCACCATCAGCTTCGTCCAGTTGCCCTCATTCTGGAGTTTGGTCAGCTCTGCATTAGGCTGAAGAAGCGCAAACAGCAGACATTTTTGAAGATTTCTGAAACCCGTCACCCATGCAGACACGCGATTGATTGACGCATCAAAATAATCCAGTGCGATAAACACCTTATCAAGGCCATCACAACGCACGATTTCTTTGCAGATTTCCTTTGTTTCATCATCGAACAGCACTACATGATCTGAATCCCAACGAACACCTCGGGTCACATGGAGAGCCATTTTTTTATCATAGGTCAGCACTGCGGATATTTTGTCCGAAACCACCTCTGTGGGATGATAATGACCATTGTCCATCAGACAGATACAGTCCTCGCGGCTATCCGCATACTTCAAGCACCACTCCGCAGAACCAACCGTATAGCTCTCTACACCGATACCGAAGACCTTACTCTCTGCACAGGGGAAAACTTTTTCCTTGTCAAACGGCTCTGACAAAATCTCATCGAAGGACTGCTTATAGCGAAGTCTCGGTCCCAGACGGTCAGCCGGAATGTCCTTAAAGCCGTCGCCCGCCCAAATATTCATGACACAGGGCTGTCCCAGTTCATCTGCCAGATACTGAGAAATGCGGACACATGCCTTCCCGTGCTCCACCCAGAACTTTCTCGTCTCCTCGTTGGGTGAGGAAAGAGTCAGCGGATCGCACTTGGGATGAGAGAAAAATGTAGGGTTGAAATCACAGCCCAAACCTCTCTCCTTGCAGTAATCTACCCATTTCTTAAAATGCTTCGGCTCCAGCTTATCACGGTCCACCCAGCCGCCGTTCTCCTCGTCAAAGATGGCATAGCTGGCGTGAAGGTTCATCTTCACTTGACCGGGTACCAATGCAATCACCTGATCGATATCC
>JAFSBP010000110.1 GCA_017437205.1 Lachnospiraceae bacterium | reverse complement strand
TGCCTGTGGGCCACTGAGCCAGAACTTCCTGGCGAAGACGGGCAAATTCTCCGTCTGAAATCCGCTTATTTTGAATGTCCATGATATTCAAGCTCCTTTTTCATTATTCGTAACGCCGTTCCGGGATAATAGGTCGATAGTAGTCCCATCGCAGCCAATATGTACGTTCGATCCACCCACACATCTGCCTCCTTCGGGCGCAGAGATGAGGGATTTGCGGGGTCATACAGCGCATGGGCTGCAATCTCCTCCGTCCGTTTTGTGTGGATCAGGCTTCCACCGGTCACCACGATCTGCTTTACCTTCGTCAGGTTTTTTCCCTCCTGCACAAAGGTCTGACCCATCATAGTGTATGTCTCGGCAATCGTTCCGGCATGCCGGCTGACTGCCTCGCTGATCGCGCAGGATGCAAGGGCATAATCCAGCATTTCCAGCTCAATATCACCGTTCGGCACCCGATCGGTGTGCTCTTTCAGTTCCTCCACCAGCTCCACAACCCGGTCCTTTGACAATCCGGATAATTCGCTGATTCGATGTAGTCCCGCTGCGTCCACGATTCCCTGAACGCTGTAGCGCATTCCGATATCTCCCTCCACCGTGCGCTTCGCGTAGGGCTCCGGCAATCCTTTATAGACCGTATTCATGTGTTCGGGCATGCCGTCGGCGATAGAGTACACATCTGTCGTCGCGCCGCCCACGTCCACGGCAACCAGCTCTCCAATTCCCGCTTCCTCCTCACAGCCCTGTGCCAGAAGGCTCATCGCCTGCAGCACCGCCGAGGGAGTCGGCATCATGATATCCGAAAGGATATCGGAGACCTTGCTAAGACCCTTTGCCTGAATGATCCGGTTTAAGAAGATTTCCCTGATCTGTTTCTGGGTCGGTTCAATGTTCAGCACGCCGAATTTCGGCATTACGTTGGGGCAGGAGTAAACCTCACAGCCCGAAAGCAGCCGTTCGCACTCTCTCTTTGCTGTCCGATTTCCGGCGATCACAATGGGAAACTCCGGCTTTGCCGATGCTAACATCTTCGCATTGTGTAGGATACACTCGGTATTTCCGCCGTCAGTTCCTCCCACCAGCAGAAAGATATCCGGCTTCGATTCCAGAATCTCCTCCAAATCATCCTCAGTCAGCTGAAAGGCATAGACACCAACCACCTTCGCTCCCGCACCCAAACTCGCCAGTCTGGCTGCCTCGCCGGTAAGCTCCGGCACCAGTCCGCTGGTGACCATGCGAAGACCTCCGGCTGCCGATGAGCAGGCGTAACAGGCTTCGTAATTCAGCTCACCAGTCTTTCGCTCCAACAGAGCAAGTGCTGACTTAAGACCATCATTGATATCCGTATGAATCGTGGTATAAGAAGCGGCAGTTCCCAAAATCTGCTCCGCTTCCACATCCACCGCCGTCAGCTTGGTATATGTACTGCCGAAATCAATCAGCAAGACCGCTTTCATTTTTCTTCACCGTCCATGTGCAGCAGTTCTCTCAATGCTTCGATGGTCGTCTCCGGCGCAGTTCCCGGGGGGAAAGCTCGGTCGAAGCCCATCGCCTTGAAACGCTTCTCCACATCCTCAAACTTCTGCTTGCCAATGACAATGTTACCGCCGACTACCAGAGGGATGCCCTTCAGACCGGCCTCATCACACTTCTCACGCATACCGCGGCAATCCAGTTCTCCCTGGCCGTACAGGGAAGATATCACAATCGCATCTGCACTTGACTCAATCGCTGCCGCAATATACTCCTCCTGGGATACCATAACGCCCAGATTTACCACCTCAAAACCAGCCTCTGTAAACGCATGGTAGAGAATCTTATTACCCACAGCATGTACATCGGCACCGATCACACCAATGACCAGCACCTTCTTATCTCGCTTTTCCATCACAGTACCTCGTTACATTTTTTCACAGAATTACCTTAATATTGTTCTGCAACATTATACTATAATGTTCTATACCATTTGTCAAGCAAAATGTTAGAGAATTATTTACAAGATGTCGGAATATCGAGAGCGCGAAGCGCGAAAGAGGGCCGCCGCACACCTTACGACAGCCCTCCTATCAAATCTTCTTCTCTTCCAGCAATCTCCGGATCTTCGCCTCCACAAACAAAAGAGACCCTTCATCCATCTTATAATAACAATCAATCAGCGCACCGCCAAAGGTTTTCAGCACACTCACAATCCGCGGGCTGAAATATTTTTCATAAAATTTCGGTACCAGCACTGCATCTTTTCCACGCAAATACTCCTCCACTGCCGCTTCCGACTCTGCCTTCATCGGTTCATCCACGACAACATTTTCCGTGTACGTCTGACAGGTCTCATAAAGCAATTCCCCAAACCGCTTGCTATAACAGATGATTCCCAAACGGTTCCCCGGACGGAGCTTAATAATGTGAGAAAGGCTGTGGGCAGAAGGACGCAGCGCAATCCGCACTGTTTTTTTCTTTACCGGGAGAACTCCCTCCAAATACTCCGCGTGGGACGGCGTTGTGACGATCAAGTCGAAATCCTCACCCAATTTATAGGGATATTCCTGAACATTTTCCAGCAGATAGGAATAAATATCCAACCCGTTAATGTGCCGCAACTGCTCTGACATCTGGGACAGATTCTCCGCATTACACTCTACAATCGCTACTTTTACGTGAGCCTCCTCCTCCGCGCGCTCTCTGAGCTTCAAATTCAGAAAGATATTGATCTCCGCAGCAGAAAAGCCCATCTCCTCCAACTGGTTAAGCACCGTGTCGATAGCAGCCATCGCCTGCTCCTTGCGGCTCCCGGAATTTTCCGGCTGATAACGCACAAAGGTTCCTCTTCCCTGAACCTTCTCGATCAGTCCCAGCTGTTCCAGCTCGTCGTAAGCCCTCTTAATGGTTCCACGGGCAATTCCCAGTGCATCGGTCACCTCCTGCACGGTGGCAAGCTTCTGGCCGGCCGCCAACTCGCCCTTTTTTATCGCCGCACGGATAGAATCCACCAACTGCTGATAGATGGGAATATCCAACTCCGTATTGATTTTATAAATTGATTCCATAAAAATACACCCCAGCATTGTTCTATATCAATTCTAGGGTGTACGGTAAATTTTGTCAATACTTTTTGCAACAATCAGACGCCATAAATCTCATCCTGCAGCTGCCCTTCTCTGCCAATCACCTTTGCCACCACGCGCGCTCCCTTTGCCCGCTTCGCCGGAGCTCCTGTGATTCTTTCTGTCTTCTCCTTCAGCTCATGGATATCGATCACAGGCAATTTGGCATCAAGCAGACGCTTTTTCAGCTCCACATTCTTCGGATTGACCGCAATACCGCCCTGAGTCACCAGCACATCAATATCTTTTCCGGGCGTCGAAATGCAGGTCACATGATCCGTCACAATGGGCATTCTCGCCCGGAACATGGGTGCAATAATCATGGATAGCTTTGCCCCTGCCGCCGTGTCACTGTGGCCGCCGGAGCCTCCCATGATATATCCGTTGGAATCAGTGTGTACGTTTACATTGAACTGGGTATCTATCTCTGTCGCGCCCAGGATTACCACGTCAAGGCTGTCCACCACCGCACTTTTCGCGGACGGCGACGCATACTGCATCGCGGAGATTTCCTGATGCCTCGGGTCATTTCGCAAAGACTCCACCGCCTTCAGATCAAAGCACTGAACGTCCAACAAGCTGCGGAAGCACCCTTCTCTCAGCATATCCACCATATATCCGGTGATGCCGCCTAGACCGAAGCTTCCCTGAATCTGCTTTTTCAGCATGATTTCTTTTAAGAATTTTGCTGCCGCCAGAGACGCCCCTCCTGCTCCCGTCTGGAAGGAGAATCCGTCCTTCAAAAGGCCGGATGCCTCAATCACCTTTGCCGCGTGGGAGGCCATCACCAGTCCCACCGGATCGCGGGTAATCTGCGTCGTTCCGGAGACAATTCCCTTCGGATCGCCGATGGCATCCACCTCCACCACATAGTCCACATAATTCTCTGCGATAGACCAATCCTGCAGCGGGTAAGGTACCAGATTGTCCGTGATCACGACCACCTTCTTCGCATACATAGCGTCAGCAAAGGCATAACCCAGACTTCCGCAGGCAGACTTTCCGTATTTTCCGGAACAGTTGCCCATGGGGTCTGCGGACGGCGCCGCAATAAACGCCACATCGATGGGTGTTCTTCCCAGCGCGATATCACCGGGGCGCCCACCGTGAGTGCGAAATTCCACCGGTTTTTCCAACACCCCGGCAGAGAACGCACGTCCAAGCCCGGCTGCAATGTAATCGGCTGCCACACCGGTCACTACCCCCTTTTCAATATGTCGGATGAGCGGTGCATGCACATCGAACAGAGAGCTTGCGTTCACGGTCAGATCCCGGATACCAAAGGCCGCGATCTCATTCATCACCATATTCAGCACATAGTCTCCGTTTCTCAAGTGATGATGAAAGGAGACGGTCATTCCATCTTTAAGCCCCGATAAAGCAATCGCTTCCCGAAGCGAATTTACCAGTTTTTTCATCACACATCCCTCCTGTCAATCCCCAGCGCCTCTGCCATCGCGATGACCCGCTCTGCGCGGGCAACGATGGGCGCATCGATCATCTTTCCGTAAAGAGAGATCGCACCCTTGCCCCGCTCTTTCGCAAGAGCAATGGCCTCCATCACCTCGTAGGCGTAATCAATCTCCTTCACTGACGGGCTGAACACCTGATTAATAATTTCCACATGACGAGGGGAGATGGATGCTTTTCCGCTGAAGCCAAGGCCCTTAGCCAACATCGCGTCTGCTTCCATACATTCATCATCATTCACGTCGGTAAACGGTGTGTCGTACACATCAATTCCTGCCGCGCGGGCAGCCACTACCAGACGGGTGCGGGCATACTCGATCTCACGCCCCTCCTTGGTCCGCTTACACTGCAGATCTGCCGTCAAATCCTCCGCGCCTAAAAACAGCGCCTGAACACGGGGGCAGGCAGTGGCGATTGAAAAGGCATTTTCCACACCCAGCGCCGTCTCAATGAGCGGCATGAGCCCCACTGTACCGGTTTCAAGTCCAAGCCGCTTTTCCACCTCTGTCATGTACTCATCTACCATCTGTGCATCCTTAGGGCATCCGGTCTTCGGAAGCAGGATCATCGCAGGGCGCTCCGGCAAAATGGCATCGATATCCTTTTTCCAATAGGGTGTATCAATGGAATTGATTCGCACAATGATTTCGCAGCCACGGAAATCCATGTAGCGCATGGTATTGCGCACCAGGATCCGGGCGGCATCCTTCTCGTCGGGAGCAACCGCATCCTCCAGATCAAAGATTACGGCATCAGCACCCAGGCAATTACCGTTGATCAGCATATTGGGGTTATTGCCGGGCAAAAACAGCATACTGCGACGCATCATGCTTCCCCCTTTCCACGAAGAACTGCCGTCTCCACACGGGCACGCAAAACACACTCCAATGCGCCCCGGTCCACGACCCGCACATTGGCATCGGTAATTCCCTGCTCCGTCAAAACCTCCCGCACAGTGCGGTCAATCGCATCACCAAACTGCGCAAGCACCACGGATTCCAGTTGAATATTCAATCCGTTCTGACCGGGTTCGACCTCCACATACGCATC